>CAZYSS010000086.1:0-8374 GCA_964649845.1 uncultured Oscillospiraceae bacterium | reverse complement strand
TGCTTCTTCTCTTGTCATCATACCGTAGCGGATTTAGCGTGCTGTATAGTCTGTAGCTGCAGCGTGACCGAATTTAGGGTATTTCAGCCAGCTGTGCACAAGATAAGCACGGCTGTCAATCTGGTCAAAGTTTTCTGCGTGGTGGCTTCTGTCCCATTCGTGTGTCAGGTCGTGGAAGCCGCGGGATTTTGCCAGCATATAGTTTTTGTAGCTGTTCCATGGCAGGAAGTAGGACATATACATAGGGTCCAGTCTTGCCAGGTCTTCCGGTGCAGGTGCCTTTGTCATAGCCAGTGCTGCAGGGTCAATACCCAGTGCCAGCAGTTCTTCTTCATCCATACCGGATGCAACGCCGTTTTCAATCTGGCCGCGTGCAGAGTATGTTTCTTCGTCAGCATTGCCGCCGTATTCATAGCTTACGTTTTCACCGTAAACCAACAGCATTGTGTTGAATTTCAGCGCCATATGCAGTGGGAATGTGTAGATATGTCTGTCCAGGTACCAGGTTGGTTTGCCGTAGTTTTCAAACATATATCTCATCAGGATTTTCTGTGTTCTGATGTCAGGTTTGCAACTGATGATAGGGCAGCCGAATTCTTCGCTGATATTTTTCAGGTTGTGTTTGCCTGCTTCAGTCATTGGGAAGTTGTCTTCCACGCTGAACAGGATAGGAGTCATTTTCATAACTTCCTTCATAATATATACCTGGAAGTGGCTGTCTTTACCGCCGGAAACAGCGATAGCACAGTCGTACTGACCAGGACCGTTGCAGCCGCGATATTTGTCACACAGTGCTTCAAATTCTTTCCAGCGTGCATCCCAGTCTATGTCCTTGCGGTTTTCGTAATGAGTACAAGCGCTGCAAACGCCTTCTTCGTTGAAAGTGATACCAGGGCGTGTATCAGGCATTGTACATTTTTTACAATATTTCATAAAGTCACTCCTTGAACTTTTAATTTATTAATGGAATGGCGTTATACACCATATTATATTTTACTATTTACACAGTGTTTTTTCAATAGGGGAGATTGATTGTTTACAAATTGTTTTTTTATCTGTAAACTAATGGAAAGAGAGGCAGAAAGAAAGGACACAGTATGGACAAGCTGATTATAATTTACTGCATAACAAATGCGGCCAGTTTTCTGGCCTTTGGCATAGATAAACGGAAAGCAAAAAAGGGCTGCTGGCGCATACCAGAGAAAACCTTGTTGCTTATGGGGGCAGTTGGCGGCATTGGTCAGCTGGCAGGAATGAAGCTGTTCCGCCACAAAACACAGAAGTGGTATTTCAATGTGACAGGGTATCTGTTCACAGTTATGCAAATAGGATGGATTGTGTTATTATTTATAAAAGGTATAGCCTGATGTATATAAATTCTTTGACACATTGACAGTAATTATATATACTAAAAGTATAGTGAACGAAACAAAACTGCGGAGGGTTTTATAATGTATAAAGACGGTAAGCTGATTATTGCAAAAGGTGAAAAAGAACTGTGTCTGCTGCCAAAAATGGCAAACCGCCACGGCCTGATTGCCGGTGCTACAGGCACAGGTAAAACAACCACACTGAAAATTATGGCTGAAAGCTTTGCAGCTGCAGGCGTGCCTGTTTTTATGGCTGATATCAAAGGCGACCTGGCCGGTACAGCCAAAATGGGCGGCGGCAAGGAGTGGGTTGAAAAAAGTGTGGAAAAGCTGGGTCTGGAGGGCTTTGGCTATACACAGTTTCCTACAAGATTCTGGGATGTATTTGGTGAAAAAGGCCATCCTGTAAGAACAACAATGACAGAAATAGGTCCTATGCTGCTGGCAAGAATTCTGGACCTGAACGCAACACAGGAGGGCATACTGAACATCACATTCAGAGTAGCTGACGAAAACGGTCTGCTGTTGCTGGATATCAAAGACCTGCGTGCAATGCTGCAGTATGTAAGCGCAAATGCAAAAGAGCTGTCACAGATTTACGGCAACATCACACCACAGTCTGTTTCTGCAATTCTGCGCAGCCTGCTGACATTGGAAGATGCCGGCGGCGACAAATTCTTTGGCGAACCTGCACTGGACGTAAAGGATTGGATGAGCACAAGCTATGACGGCAAAGGCTTTATCAATATTCTCCACTGCGAACAGCTGTTCCAGAGCCCTGTGCTTTATTCCACATTTATGCTGTGGATGCTCAGTGAACTGTATGAAGGTTTGCCAGAAGTAGGTGATCTGGAAAAACCAAAAATGGTGTTCTTCTTTGACGAAGCACATCTGCTGTTTGACGATGCTCCAAAAGCACTGCTGCAGAAAATTGAACAGGTGGTGCGTCTTATCCGTTCCAAAGGCGTGGGTGTATACTTTATCACACAGAGTCCTACAGATATTCCGGATTCTGTTCTTGGCCAGTTGGGCAACCGTGTACAGCACGCCCTGCGCGCATACACACCTGCTGAAATCAAAAAGGTAAAAGCAGCTGCTGAAACTTTCCGTGTAAATCCGGAGTTTGACACAGTGGAAGTTATCACAACTCTGGCTACAGGGCAGGCACTTATCTCATTCCTGGACGAAGGCGGCGCGCCAAGCGTGGTGGAAATTGCACAGGTACTGCCACCGCAGAGCTATACAGGCACACTTACAGATGAAGAAAGAGCAGCAGCTATGGCAAACAGCGGTATGGGCGGCAAATATGACAACGAAGTGGACAGAGAATCTGCCTATGAAATACTGATGCAGGTGGCTGAAGAAGCACGGGCTGCACAGGAAGAAAAAGTCCGTCTGGCAGAGGAAGCCAAAGAAGCTGAAAAACGGGCTAAAGAAGCTGAAAAAGCTGCAGAGAAACGGGCGAAACTGGCTGCGAAGGAAGAAGCTGCCCGACTGAAAGCTGAAGAAAAAGCTGAAGCTGCAAGACTTAAAGCGTTGCAGAAGGAAGAAGAAGCAAGAATCAAAGCAGAAGAAAAGGAAGAAAAAGAAAGACAGAAAAAGATTGAGCAGATTGCTACAAATGCTGCAAAGAGCATGACAACCAGCGTTATTAACAACACATTGAAACGCAAAACTTCAAAAGACCGGTCTGTTGCAGAAAAAGCATTGACAAGTGCTTACAACAATGTTGTAGGAAATGTTGGAAGACAGGCTACAACCAGTCTTGTGCGCGGTTTGCTGGGCACATTACTGAAATAAAAATACATAATAAAAACAGTCACCTGTGGGAGAAATATTGTTAAGATAATAAAATGTCATTCCGAGCGAAGCGAGGAATCTCATAAATACCTAAATGGCATCATATGGGATTCTTCGGCTTCAGCCTCAGAATGACATTTTTCTTCTTTTATCAAGTTGTAATTTTCAGATTATTCTTTTTTGCGATGTTGTCTGTGGGAGACTGATTTGCTGCTGATTGGCAGCCTGATTTATATAGTTAGATTTCTTTTTGAGCTGAAGATATTATATCTGATGACTGCGACAGTGTGGAGCTAAAATGTTTTTTCTTATATTCAAGCGGTGTGATACCGAATTTGCTTTTATATACAGCCGTCATATAACTCTGGCTGCTGTACCCTGCTTCTGCTGCTATATGGGACATAGGCTCATTGCTGTATATTAGCATATGGTTTATATAATTCATACGGATATTTGTTACATATTCAATTACTGTATATCCTGTTTCTTTTTTAAACTGCTTCATCAAATATGCTTTACTGATATCAAAAATTTTACACATATATTCAATATCTATCTTGTTGTTCCAGTTTTTACTAAGATAAAGACAAACAGCCTGAATCTTTGCAGAATAATTACCGATTAAACCGTTGTTTATATGCTGACAAAAATCAACAAGCATACGATTGTATGTATCTAAGCCAGAATCAATATTTGTAATATACATTTTTTCAGTAGCATACATTCTGTACAATGCCCAAGCCTTTCTTACATCGGCACCGGATTCACCAGCCAATCGTACAAGTATCGGTAAAAAATATTCAATTGCATTATTAATAAGGAATACAGATTTAAAATAATTTTTATTAATTTGATTATACTTTTCAGACTCAAGCATTTTAATCAGTCCTTTAACATCACCGCGGCGGATTAGATTCAGTTTTAAACTGTCATATTGGAACATATTTTCAGGAGAAGACAACTCTTCAAATTTGTGTTCTGCAGAGTTTTCGCCATGATATATATGAAAGTTGGGACTGTTAAAAATCATATGTATATTTGCGGAAAGGTATGCTGCAAGTTCATCTGCGATATTTTCTGCAAAATAATTGTGCAGCAATGTACACATCGTCACGAATTCATTTGTCGTACACAAAGGCACAACAGCTTTTTTATCGTCAGCATTACGTCGCAGTGGTGCAATATCAATCAGCTGACATTTGCAGCTGACTATAGTCAGCCTATCTTCAAGCTGTAAGTCTGCAAAAGCCTCACCTGCAGAGGACACTGTAATTCGTATATTTCCTGCATTTACTGTGAAAAGACTGTTTTCAGAACTGCGGCTGTAAATAAAACCTGCTGGAATATTCCGGGTTTCTATCAGTAGATTTCTGCCTTTTTTCAGTTGCAGTGGTATTTTATAATAGCTGTAAAGTGAATTGAATAATCGCTGCACATGTATGTAGTTTCCCTGTGGCATACTGTAACTCTCCCTCACTTGTTGTCATTTATATTCTAATTTAAAACCATACAATACACAAGATATTTTTTTAATGTTTTTCGCGTTTTATATATTTTTAATATAAAATTCAAAATCTAATTTTACGAATTAAATAAATTATAAATATATTTTCTGATTATTTAATTAAGTTATTTTTGAATTTACAAATATAAGTAATCTTATGGCGGTTGTTGACAGAAAAATAACAATAACACTATTCTGATAAAATCGACATTATTTTAATATACCGATAGTTTTGTTTGATTTATAATTTAATTAATTTATGGAGACATGAAAGAATTTCAAGTGGGCGTGTTTCCTCAATCGTTAAAATAAATGAAAGGAGATTTCCTATGGCTTCTACAACAAAAAAAGAAAAGAAAAAAGGCGGATTTAAAATGCCTCATCTGTTGTTCTTAATGCTTGGTCTTATCATGCTGATGAGTATTGCAACATATGTTATACCAGCCGGACAGTATCTGACAGACCCTGAAACCGGTGAATTAATGGGCGACAGCTTTACATTCCTGGGCTATCAGACACCTGTAAGCCCATGGACAGCACTTACACTTGTTCTTCAGGGCTTTATGAACTCCAGCTATGTTATGTCATTGCTGCTTCTGGGCGGCGGTACTGTTGGTATTATTATGTCAACAGGCGCTATTGACGAAACGATTAACTGGGCTGTTTATAAACTGCAGGACAAAGGTATAGCAATACTTGTTCCTATGCTGTTCTGTCTTATTGCTGTACAGGGTGCTTTTGGTGGCGGCGACCAGATGATTGCTATTGTTCCTATCGGCATCATGTTTGCAAGAAAATTGAAACTTGACCCTATCATGGCTGTTGCCATTACCTTCTTTGCGTCCTTCGTAGGCTTTGCAGTAGGTCCAACAAGAGCTATGACGCCACAGCTGATGATGGGCGTTGAACCATACTCTGGCTTTGGTGTACGTCTGATTATGATGGTACTTATTATTCTTGTTGCAATGCTGTATACACTGCGCTATGCTATTAAAGTTAGCAAAGACCCATCCAAATCTCTGATGGGTAATACGGACTGGCTGAACGATATAGCAGAAACTGATTCAAGAGAAGAAGTTGTTCTCAACAAACGCGCACTTATCGTTACATTTATGTTCTTTGCACAGTATGCACTTATCGTTTATGTGAACAGTGTTCTTGGCAAGGGTGTAAAAACAATGCCAGCTATTATGATTATAGTATCAATCGCCTGTGGTCTTATCTACGGTATGAGTTTTGATGATATAGGCAACGCTTTCGCAAAAGGCGTAGGCGGTATGGCATTCGTAGGCGCAGTTATCGGTCTGGCAGGTACAATGTCTCTTGTTATGACACAGGGTAACATTATGCACACTATCGTTTACTTCCTTGCATTGCCACTTCAGGGCATGGGTCAGGGTATAGCTGCTATCGGTATGTCCATAGTTGTTACAATCATCAACCTCTTTATTCCATCTGCATCTGCAAAACAGGCTGTTCTTATTCCTATCCTGCAGCCTCTGGCAGAAACACTTAAAGTTGCAGGCAACTTGGCAGTTCAGGCATTTATGATTGGTGACGGTTTCACAAACCTTATCACACCAGCTCTTGGTGTAACAGCAGGTTCTCTGGCACTGTGCGGTGTTCCACTTAATAAATGGCTTAAATTTGCAATGCCAATCGTTATTATAATGCTGCTTATATCCTTCGGTTCCCTGTATGTACTGGGTGCAATGGGCTGGACAGGATTATAATACACGTAAATATATTATCAGAATAAATTATATTCAAGGTTTTATTAAATGCAATATATAATCAATGAGACTCGCCTTGGTGTATCCCACTGACACCATCACACCTACAAGAGTATTGTTCCATGGCATACGTCATGGAACAATACTACGGAAAAAGGAGACATACTATGAAAAACATTGAATTGGCAAAAAAACATGAAGAGTATATCATAGCAATGCGCCGCTATTTCCATGAAAATCCTGAACTGTCAGGTCAGGAATTCAAAACAATTGAGCGTATATGTGAAGAATTGACTGCTATGGGCGTGGAATACGTTGTTATTGAAAACGGTGGTATTCTGGCAAAGATAACCGGCGCAAAGGATAACGGCAAAGTTGTGATGTTACGTGCTGACGTAGACGCATTGCCTGTACAGGAAACACCAGACAATCTGAAACAAGGTATGAGAACATGTGTATCAAAAGTACCTGGTGTTATGCACGCTTGCGGCCATGATGGCCATATTGCAATGCTGTTGGGTGCAGCAAAAGTTCTGATTGATAAAAAAGATGAAATCGAAGGAACTGTGTATCTCTGCTTTGAAAGAGGTGAAGAAGGCACAGGCAACTCAAAATACATTTTCGCTTACATAGAAAAGAACAATATTAAAATCGATTCCGTTTATGGTGCACATCTGCAAGCCACAACACCTACAGGCTATGTGGCTATCAACGACACAAATATGATGGCTGGCGCAATGGGCTTTAACATCACTATTGATGGTCAGGGCGGCCATGGTTCACGTCCAGACCAGTCTGTAAATCCAATAGATGCTTTCTGGGCTATCTATGGTGGCTTGCTGTCACTCCGTCTGCAGAAAATTGACCCATACAAAACACTTACATACTCTATTGGTACTCTCAATGGGGGTGTAGTAGGTAATGTTATTCCTCAGACTGTTACATTTGGCGGCACAATGAGAACATTTGACGCTGATGGCGAAGGAATGAAGTTCTATGATGAATTCAAACATCTCATAGACAAAACCTGTGAAGCGTATCACTGCAGACCTATTTACAATGTTTATACAAAACCAGGTTCAGCTGTAGTTAATGACCCTGATATGGCAAAATTTGCCAGAGGTGCTATCGGCATAGAGCTGGGCGCAGAAAATGTTGGCGAATGGGAACCATGGATGGCTTCTGAATCCTATTCACAGTATCTTATGCAGTGGCCAGGCGTATTCGCATTCATAGGTATGGAAAACGAAGAAAAAGGTGTTGGTGCAGCTCACCACAACCAGGCATTCGATATTGACGAAGATGTTCTGCATAAAGGTGCAGCAGCTGCTGCTACATATGCAATTGAATATCTGCGCACAGAGGGCCTTAAAGGTGGAAGAAAAATGGGTTATAGAGAATTGTTGCTTAAAAATGGTACAACAGAAGAAGCAATCAAAGAAATTTTCGGTGAATAAAACAGGTATATATACTGATTAAAACAGAAAAGCCATAAAATGAAAAAACAGTCCTGTGTGAACAGGGCTGTTTTTTTACATTATGCAAAGACCGCTCGTATGAGCGGTCTTTAATAGTTTTATTAAGCTTTTACAACTGTGAATGTTACGTTTTCGCCGTTTACATCCCACTGTTTTGTGTAGCCTTCGCCTGCAGCAAATTCTACAGAAACAGCCAGTACGTTTTCTGCGATAACAGCCTGGTTTGCTTTAATGATTTCAGCAATCTTGTCGTTTTCTGTTACATAAACCTTGATGTTGTCTGTAACATTGAAGTCTGCTTCTTTTCTCATTGTCTGCAATTTGGAGATGATTTCTCTTACAAAGCCTTCTTCCAGCAGTTCCGGAGTGATATGTGTATCAAGGGCAACGATGATGTTGTTGTCAGATACAGATTCAAAGCCTTCTGTCTGTTTTGTTTCAATCAGCAGGTCTTCAGCAGCCAGCTGGATTTCGCCTGTGGAAACTGTG
>CAZYSS010000085.1:0-8767 GCA_964649845.1 uncultured Oscillospiraceae bacterium | reverse complement strand
GTCAAGTATGTTATTGCTGTTCACCGGGATTTCGCTTTCCGGGTCTGTGAGGGTCGCCGGAGTAACTATAAATTCCTGTGAAAAGGAAAAGTCCTTTTCAAACAGCTTTAAACATCTTGCACAGCTGCACTTGGCCGTTGCCTGTACAGTAAGCTTTATGAATGTTTCGCCATTACCTTTTTTCAGGAACAGACTGGCTTGTACCGGCTGTTCAAAGGCTGCATCATAGCTGACATTCTCTGCGGAAAAATCAAATTCCGTATCAAGCTGTTTTTCAGTCTCACCACGAGTGAAGATATTGCTGAGATTAACTAACATAAAGCACCTCATAGGTCACTTAAATATTATATAAAGCTTTGCACATTTTGTCAAGGATATTTTTTGACAAAATGACGAAGTTTTTGGCTTATTTTCTATAAATTTTACTCATAATAAAAGTGGCGGTTAAGCCACCTTTATTGTGAAGTTTTTAAATTAGGTTAAATATTACAGATATTTTGTAACTGATTCTGGCAGTTCTTCAACTGGAGAAGAAACTGTGAATACAACCAGTTTGTCTTCTGTAAGAGCATCAACTTTATCCAGCAGAGCGCCAAGAGCATCCAGGTCTTTGCCGCCTACTTTGATAAGGCCGTCTACATAAATCTGTTCGATATCATAGTTGCCTGCAAGGATACCTGCAAAGAAACCGTAGAATGTATTGTAGTCAGCGATTTTGTATTCGTCAACATCAACAAGTCTAACTGCTGCATTGATGTTGTGTGTTTCCTGCATAGCTTTTTCGATGCAAACGATATTGCCTTTAACAACGCTCAGATTTTCGTTGATCATGTCAATCAGCTGTTTTGTTTTACCTGAACCTTTAGGACCAGTAATTAATTTAATCATAAGAATCTCTCCTTTATTTTACGCTGTCGCGTTATTCACCTAATTTTTTCAAAAGTTCTTCGCGCTGAGCTTCATAGCCTGGTTTGCCCATAAGTGCAAACATATTTCTCTTGTAGTCTTCAACGCCTGGCTGGTTGAATGGGTTTACACCCAGCATATAGCCAGAGATTGCACATGCTTTTTCGAAGAAGTAGATAGCCTGACCAAGGTTTTCTTCGTCTTTGGCATCAATTTCAATAACAATGTTTGGAACACCGCCGTCGTTATGGGCAAGGATTGTGCCTTTCATAGCGTTTGCATTAACAACGGACATATTCTGGTTTGCAAGGAAGTTGAGGCCGTCAGCATTTTCCGGATCTTCTTCAAGGAAGAAATCCTGTTTAGGAGCCTTGATGTCGATAACAGTTTCAAACATTGTGCGGCTGCCGTCCTGTACGAACTGACCCATTGAGTGGAGGTCTGTTGAGTAGATAACGGATGCTGGGAAAAGACCTTTCTGGTCTTTGCCTTCACTTTCACCAAACAGCTGTTTGTACCATTCGTTCATCAGAGTCCAGTCTGCATCGTAGGAAGCCATCAGTTCAATAGCTTTGCCTTTGCGCAGGAGGATGTTTCTTGCTGCTGCGTATTTGTAGCAGTCATTGTCAGGTGAGAGCACTTCGTACTCTTTGCAGGCTTTCTGTGCGCCGGCCATAAGAGCATCGATGTCAAAACCCGCTGCAGCGATAGGAAGGAGACCTACTGCTGTGAGAACAGAGAATCTGCCGCCAACATCATCGGGAATAACAAAAGTTTCGTAGCCTTCTTTGTCTGACAGGTTTTTCAGGGTGCCGCGGGCTTTGTCTGTTGTGGCGTAGATACGTTTTGCAGCTTCTTCTTTGCCGTATCTGTCTTCCATAAGTTTTTTGAAAACGCGGAAAGCAAGAGCTGATTCTGTAGTGGTACCTGATTTTGAAATAACATTCACTGAAAGACGTTTGCCTTCGCAAAGTCTCAGAATGTTGTTCAGATAGTCAGGGCTGATGTTGTTGCCAACGAAGTAAACTTTGAGGTCGTTCAGGTCGTTGTACTGTGCAGAACCCAGATATTCGATAGCTGCACGTGCACCAAGATATGAACCGCCGATACCGATTACCAGAAGAACATCACTGTCGTTTCTGATTTTTTCTGCTGCTTTTTTGATTCTGTCAAATTCTTCTTTGTCATAAGAAAAAGGAAGATCGAGCCAACCTAAAAAGTCATTGCCGGCGCCGCTTTTTGCGTGCAGAATTTCATGACACAGCTCAACCTGTGGATATACATTATCAAATTCAGCCTGGGAAACAAAACCGTTCAGATATTTACCATTAAATTTTACAGACATAATTTCACCCTCAATTTATGTATATTAGCATGTGAATACATTAACTTTCACTTTATATAATCATACAATAGTAAACAGGCAGTGTCAACAATAAATTGGCTGATTTGACCTCATTTTGGCTTTTTTATTACAACTGTCCCACATTCTTTGTCAAAATTGACCACGCTGTTTTAAAGTCTATTTTGGGTGCATCTGCAGCCATTGTGATAGGATATTCTGCTATCTTTCCCTGTCCGCTGTACAGTGTCAGCGAGCCTATTTTCATACCTTTGAACACCGGTGCATCAATAGTCCGTGGCAGGTCTGTCTTGCAGGTGAGACTGGTGGTGGCACCTTTGACAAAAAGCAGACTGGATGGCACATCACAGCTGATTGCCACCTGTTTTTCCACACCCAGTCTGATATTCACATACTGTGGCATACCGGAAATATCAGGAAAAGGCTTTGTCTCAAAATTGGAAAATCCGAAATCCAGCAGTTTTCTTGCGGCAGAGAATCGCTCCCGGCTGGAATCTGACCCCAGCACAACGGCAATAAGGGACATATCATTGCGTTTTGCTGTGGCACAGATGCAGACCCCTGCCCCGCTGGTTGTGCCTGTTTTCAGGCCTGTTATGCCGTTGTATGAACGCAGTAATTTGTTGGTATTGGTCAGTTGCGTTTCACCGTTGCGGAGATAGTCGTTCCATATTGTGGTATATTCAAAAATCACAGGATGTTTCATCAGTTCCTTTGCCATAATGGAAATATCTCTGGCTGTGGAGTAATGACCTGGGGCATCCAGACCGCAGGCATTTACAAAATTGGTGTTTGTCATGCCCAGCTCTTTTGCACGGGCGTTCATCATTGTACAAAAGTTTTCTTCGCTGCCACCTACATATTCTGCCAGTGCAACTGCAGAATCGTTGGCAGAGGAAACCGCCACAGATTTGAGCAATTCATGTACTGTAAATATCTCCCCAGGCTCCAGCCATATCTGGCTGCCACCCATTGAAAATGCGTGTTCTGTAATAGGCACTGTGTCGTTCATTGTGATTTTTCCTGCTTCCACTGCTTCAATAACCAGCAGCATAGTCATAACCTTGGTTATAGAAGCCATAGGAAGCTGTTCATCCGGATATTTTTCATACAGCACCTGACCGGACTGTTCCTCTATCAAAAAAGCAGCTTTGCAAGGAACATCAAAATCAGCAGTGGTAGCGGTTTTGTCTACAAAGCTGTCTGCACCGCCCATTGTTTCCATTATCCGTGGGGCGAACACAAACTGTTCTGTGATTTCATATTCAGAGGTATCTTCCTCATTGGAAACTGACATTCTGTCCGCTCCGTATGCCCTGGGTACTGCCGCATATATAAGTGTGATTATACATAACAGGATAATAAGCTTGTTTTTCATATACTGCTCCTTGAAGTTTTTATAAATATTTATGTGGTAATGATTGGAATTATTAAATATATTGAGAAAAGTATTATAATTTGGTATAATAAAGTGTAAATCTTTAATCAAGGAGCAAATATGAAAGTTTGTTTTTTTACACTTGGCTGTAAAGTTAATCAGCAGGAAACTGCTGCCATGATAAATATTTTTAAAAAGGCTGGGTACGAAGTGGTACAGGGCGATGCCGCTGCCGATGTGTATGTGGTAAACAGCTGTACTGTAACTCTGAACGGCGATAGAAAAAGCATACAGTGGATAAGACGTGCAAGACGCCAGAACCCGGAGGCTGTGATTGCGCTGTGCGGCTGTATGCCACAGGCGTTTCCACAGAAAGCAATTGATGTGCTGGAGGCTGATATTATAATCGGCAGCAAGGGCAAGGGCGAAATACTCAACCTTGTAAATCAGTTCCGCGAAAACAGACAAAGACATATCGACATTGTGCCACACAGCGAAATGGACAAATTTGAAGAGCTGGCCAGCGAAACCGATGCTTTGCACACAAGGGCTTTTCTGAAAATTCAGGACGGCTGCAACAGGGAATGTGCATACTGTATTATCCCTAAAGCAAGAGGCCGTGTAAGAAGCCGCCCTGTGGACAGCATTGTGGCAGAGGCAAAAAAAATGGCCGCTGCAGGCCACAAAGAAATAGTGCTGACAGGGGTGAATATCTCCTGCTATGGTCAGGATTTGGGCAACAATGTGTGTGATGCCATTGAGGCTGTGGCTGAAATTGAGGATGTAAAGAGAGTGCGTCTGGGCAGTCTGGAGCTGGACCTGTTTACAGATGAAATGCTGGTGAGAATGAGCAAAGTGGAAAAATTCTGCCCTCATTTCCATCTCTCACTGCAGAGCGGCTGTGACAAGACACTGAAAAATATGAACCGCCTGTATGACACAAAGCTGTACACAGATATGATGAACAGACTGCGAGAGCTGTTTGACAAGCCAAGCTTTACTACAGATATTATCGTGGGATTTGCCCAGGAAACTGACGAAGACTTTCTGCAGAGCGTAGCATATATGCAGAAATGCCGCTTTATGAGAGTGCACTGCTTCTCCTACTCACAGAGAGCAGGCACAAAAGGCGCGCTGATGAGCGGCCAGATAGACAACGCCACAAAAAGTGAGCGAAACAGAATTATGACATATAAATCTGAACAGGTGCGTGATTCTGTTTACGAAGAATACATAGGCTTTGAGGAAGAAGCACTGCTGGAACAGAAAACCACCGACGGATATTTTACAGCCTATACAAAGAGATATATTCCTGTGCTGGTTAAAGACAACGGCTATAAATCGGGGGATATTGTGAAAGTGAAACTGACAGGTATAAACGGCAGTAAAATGAGCTGTGAAGTGATTGAATAATACGCAAGATTCTATGGCCAATGTCACTAAAATAAAATAATGTCATTCCGAGTAAAGCGAGGAATCACACAGATGCTCAAATGGTATCTTATGGGATTTTTCAGCTTTCAGCCTCAGAATGGCATTTTGTTTTATAAAGCTGTGTTTTAAAACTAAAAGACAAGGTGCGAAAACCTTGTCTTTTTTTATTTATTGTTCTGTTGTTGCCTGCATCTGTCAAAGGGGAATCTGCATTTTTGCCAAAAAATACTATAGTACCCATCTATAATGTACTTTTTGTCAATCGCCTAAGAATTTTTTCGGCTTTTCAGACAGGTGTATACGACAAACCCTTACAAAAAGATATCAAATTCTTAATATATTATTTGATATCTGTATTGGTATAAACAGAAGATTATTCTGGCATTTCAGAATCCGTGGCATCGCCGCCATCGCCTTCATGTCCACCGCTACCAGCATCAGACTCATTATTACCATCAATAGCTTTAACGGCACCACAAACCTCACAAGTACCTACTGTAGTATGGCCCATAGTTCCACACTCCTTTACCTCCAGTGTAGGAGTTGGAGTTGGAGTTGCTGCTGGTGCAGGAGTAGCTTCAGGGGTTGGAGTTGGTTCCACCGGTGCCCGATTTACTGTGATTGTGATTTTTGCAGTATGACTGCCCACTGTGCAGGTGATTTCTGCTGTGCCGGCTGAATTTGCCACCACTGTGCCGTCTACCACGCTGGCAACGGCTGTATTGCTGCTGGACCAGGTGGCTGTTTTGTTGTCTGTGGTATCTGCAGGAGTATAAGCCACAGAAAGCTGTGTTTTCTCCCCTTCAGTCAGTGTTGTTGTTCCTGACAACGAAATACCTGTCAGCGGTTTTGGGGCACTTACAGTCAGTTTATGACTGGCTGTGAATCCGTCCAGTGTGGCTGTAATTGTAACAGTACCATCTTTATGTGCCGTTACCTTGCCGCCTGCTGCAACAGAAGCTATTGAATCATCGCTGGATGTCCACACAGCATTGTTTTTATCTGCTGATGCACCTGCAGGTGAGAACGCAAGAGACAACTGTGTTGTACCGCCTGTCTGCAGATTGCTTTCACCTGAAATGGATATGCCTGACAGTTTTTCTGTTACTGTAACATCACATACAGCATAGATTTTATCACCCAGAATAGATGCAATAATCTGGGTTTTGCCGCCGCTTACAGCCGTCAGCAGACCATTTTCATCTATTGTAGCAACAGAACTGTCCTCGCTTGTCCAGGTAATCTTTTTATTGCCTTTGAAGCCAGATGAAATTTCCGCAGTAAGCTGTTTTGTACCGCCTTTTTCTATGGAAATGTCTTTTACCGATTTCCCACTATCTTTTATAGATACACTGGCTTTTGCAAAGTTGGCTGTAATAACTATTTCTGTGACACTATCATCAACCTTTGGAACAGTGAATGTAACACTTTCACTTGTTGTAGATGACAGTCCTTCATAACTGCAACTCCAACCTGTAAAAATACCTCCGTTTTCGGTAACAGGTACCGCTGTCACAGAATCAGAAGTAATTGTTCGTTTGATTTTTTGTTCAACTTCGCCTTCTACTTTACCCAGAGAAGTATCAGAAGACTGGAAAATGATTTTTATTCTTGTACCGCGTACTGCAATAGGGTCTTCCGTGATTACACCTGTCGGAGTTTCTTCCCTTTCAGGAATATCTTTCAATGGTTTAGGGCGTGTATCTTCCGTTATATAAGCATGAGTGCGGAAATATTCAAACATAGCATCCATCCCCTTTTTGCTCAAGTGGACACCATCGCCTATTGTGTAGTCCTTTTTGGCAAAGCCTGTTTCTTCATCCTTCAGAGCTTCTGCAGAGTTCAAGAACTTGTAGCCTTCCTCTTTAGCCATTTCCGCCAATGCTTTATTCATTTTATCGATTGTCTGCATTGTAATGGCCAGATTTTCGCGTTCTTTGTCCACTGGAGGAATAGAGTTGATTATTATATCAGCATAAGGATAGGCTTCTTCTATAGCATTGAGCCCTTTTTTATACATATCTATAAAGTCATCAATTTCATAACCAATAGTATTGTTTGTACCATATGTAATAATGATGCGCTGTGGCTGGATAATCTTCACCGCTTCCGGTACGGTAACAGGTTCATCATAACCTTTGAAATATGTCATTTTAAGGCTTGTAATATGCTGTACCCCCATGGAAACAGCAGCAACTACATTATCCCATGTAGTATGTCCATAAACCTGTGTACGCACGGTGTTGGAGTCACCTATAAACAGGGTGCTGTCTATATATTCCTGACCTGCGTCATCTGTCTCACCAAGAATAGTAAGGCCAAGCTGGTCTGTGTCCAAAGCTTCCCGGTCTTTGTCGTAAGCCTGGTCTATTTCGTTTTCCACATAATCTCCGCTTTCATCATTGCTGCCACCAAGGGCACCAATAAGCAACACCAAAGCCAGCACTGCAATCAGTGCTGCACCTGCTATCATGCCGATATGCAGCTTGCTGCCTTTTTTTGCCTGGGTAATAATATAATTAATACTTTTTGAAATACTGTTCTTTGTCTTATCAGGTTTTTTTGCCATTTTATTTTCTCCATAATAAGTTATATTTATATTATCATACTATATTTATCAAAAAAAATAAAGGAATTTGTAGTTTTATGACAATTCTTTCACTTTTTAAAGTTATAGTATGAAAAAGAATATGAATAACGGAGGTTTACTATGTCAGAAGAACTGCAACAGATTGCTGAATGGACTTTTTTAATGGAAACCAAACCACCAAAGGAAATACAGGATATTCTGGTTGATGGTGAAGTATTGGAATGCTGTTTTAAAACTGTGCGCGATGTGGCCATATTTACCAACAAACGCCTGATTGTAAGAGATACACAAGGTGTGACAGGTATCAAAAAGGAAACCTACAGCTTGCCTTACAAAAGCATTAATATGTACACAACAGAAAATGCAGGTATTGCCGACATCAACACAGAGATTGAACTGTGGACCAGAATAGGCCGTTTCAAAATGAAGCTGAAGCCGGGCGCAGATATAAAAAAGATAGACCGAATTATAGCAACATATATTTTGTAACAAAAAAAGCCTTGCCGGGTGCAAGGCTTTTATATTGTTTATAAGCAAAATTTCAAAACCGCATTTCAAAACCGCAATTAACAAACAAAAATCCCCCTGAATTCTCAGGGGGATATATTAATTATATTTATCTATTGGATTAAACCAGTTCGATGATTGCCATTTCAGCAGCGTCACCACGACGTGGACCAATTTTGATGATTCTTGTGTAACCACCATTGCGGTCTTCGTATTTTGGTGCGATTTCGTCAAAAACTTTTTTTGCTACTTCTTCTTTTGTAATGTAGCTGTATACCTGTCTCTTTGAGTGCAGAGTATCTGTCTTGCCGAGTGTAATCATTTTTTCAGCCACTGCTCTAACTTCTTTAGCTCTAGTAACTGTTGTTTCGATTTTACCGTTTTCGAAAAGGTAAGTTACCATAGCTCTCATCATAGCTCTGCGGTGGTCGCTGGTTCTGCCAAGTTTTCTTGTGCCTGCCATGTGAGTCACTCCTTTACTGTACTATATATAGACTAATCTTCTTCTTTTGGGAATTTGTAGCCCAGAGAAGCCAGCTTCTGCATAACTTCTTCAAAGCTCTTTCTACCGAGGTTTCTGACTTTCATC
>CAZYSS010000084.1:0-8853 GCA_964649845.1 uncultured Oscillospiraceae bacterium | reverse complement strand
CTGGATACCATCTTCGATGGATGTAACGATTTCTGAAGGAATAACCGGTTCACCCAGTTCTTCACACATATTTTTGAACAGTTCTCTGTCTTCAGCTTTTTTGATGGAGTCAATTTTTGTACCCAGTACTTCTACCTGACATTCGTCCAGAACGCCTTTTTCACCCAGCTGTACGCACAGGTTCAGGCCTGTCTGACCGCCCAGACCAGGAACGATAGCATCAGGTCTTTCATAACGGATAATTCTGGCCACATATTCCAGTGTCAGAGGTTCCATATAAACCTTGTCTGCCATTTTTGTGTCAGTCATAATTGTAGCAGGGTTGGAGTTGATAAGCACAACTTCATAACCTTCTTCTTTCAGCGCAAGACATGCCTGTGTACCGGCATAGTCAAACTCTGCAGCCTGTCCAATAACAATTGGACCGGAGCCGATTACAAGAATTTTTTTGATATCTTTTCTCTTTGGCATAGTTTTTGTAAAACGGTGTTATCCGTCTTTCCTCCCATTTATATCAACTTAATTTAAAACAGATTATTATATACGGCTTTGCCGTCATACACTGTCAGTACTACATCGCCTGTCAGTGTCACACCTTCAAACGGTGTGTATTTACCTTGTGAAACAAACTTGGCTGGGTCCACTGTCCACACCTTGTTTCTGTCTACCACAGTGAAGTCAGCTTTATCGCCTACTCTGATGCCTGCATCAATACCGAAGATTTTTCTTGGATTGATAGCCATAATTTCAACCAGCTTTTCAAAACTGATGTGACCGGCATTTACCATATATGTATTGATTGCTGCAAAGCTGGTTTCCAGTCCCACAACACCCATATTGGATTTTTCCAGACCTTTTGTCTTTTCTTCCATAGAGTGTGGTGCATGGTCTGTGGCAATCACTTCGATTGTGCCGTCTTTGATACCCCGAATCAGTGCATCTCGGTCAGCTGCACTTCTGATTGGAGGGTTCATTTTCCAGCGGCCTTCTTCCTGCAGGTCCATATCGCAGAAAGCAAGGTAGTGAGGGCCTGTTTCACAGGTTACAGGCAGGCCTTTTACTTTCGCCTGTCTGATAATATCCACTGTTTCCTTTGTGGAGATATGGCATACATGATACTGCGCGCCCACTTCTTCCACCAGTTCCACGTCACGTTTTACCTGGCCCCATTCACTTTCTGAACAGATGCCGCGATGACCGTGGAGCTTTGCATATTCACCATCATGGATGTAGCCGCCAAACAGCAGGCTTTCATCTTCACAGTGGGCAACAATTGGTTTGTTTACCGCTTTGGCCTTTTTCATGGCCTCTTTCATCATTTCTGTTTTCTGAACGCCCTTGCCGTCATCAGAGAAAGCAAAGGATTTGTCTGCCAGGGCATTGAAATCTACAAGTTCGCCGCCTTTCTGGCCTTTTGTGATTGCAGCATAAGGCAGCACCTTGATAACTGCATCAGAGTCAATGATGTCCTGTTCTTCTTTCAGTGTTTCCACACTGTCCGGAACAGGGTTCAGGTTTGGCATACTGCAAACCAATGTAAAGCCGCCGCGGGCCGCTGCCCGTGTACCTGACGCAATGGTTTCTTTATAAGAAAAGCCAGGCTCACGCAGGTGTACATGTACATCTGCGAATCCTGGCAAAATATCCAATTTTTCAGCGTCAACAACAGAAATATCGCAAGCTGCGATATTTTCACTGATTTCGGCAACTATACCGTCTTTTATCAGGACGTCCGCCTTTTTCATAGCACCGTCCACATATACTGTACCATTTTTCAGCAAAAGATTAAGCATAGTTTTTTTCCTTTCTGTTATCGTCTTTTCAAACACAGCAAACTCACTGTCAACTTTCCCTTTTAAGAAAAGTTTACCAGCGAACCAATTATGTATAAAAATTCAGATAAAACGATAAAATCTTATCTTTTATATTCTATCACAATTCTGCTGTATTTTCCACCATATATTAGTGGCAATTATAGTAAAAATTTATTGTAAAATTTTGTTTACACTACCGACATTTTTGCATAGCAAAGGGCAAAATTTTCATTTGCCCTTTGTATGTGTATAAATTCTGTTTTGATTAGCCCTTCAGAGCACGTTCCACAACAGCCATTCTTACGAATACACCGTTGGACATCTGTTTGAAGATTCTGCTCTTTGCACATTCCACGCAGTCGTCGTTGATTTCAACGCCGCGGTTGAATGGTGCCGGATGCATGATGATAGCGTGGTCTTTCATAGCTGCAACTCTTTCAGCGTTGAGGCCGAACTGTTTGTTGTAGTCTTCTTTGCTCATAACCATTTCAGAAGAAAGTCTTTCGTGCTGGATTCTCAGCAACATGATAACATCCATTTCTTTAACAGCTGTGTCAAAGTCAATGTAGTTCAGGCCGTCTTCTTTGAACTCGTCCGGACCGGATGTGTAAACTTCCATGCCCAGTCTTTCCATAACTTCGATGTTTGTGTGTGCAACGCGGGAGTGAACAACATCACCAACGATGCAGATTTTCAGTCCTTCAAATTTACCGAATTCCTGTTTGATTGTCAGCAGGTCCAGCAGGGACTGTGTTGGGTGGTTGCCTGTGCCGTCACCACCGGACATAATTGGCATATTTACGCCTTCCAGCTGTTTCCAATATTCGTTTTCGCTGTGGCGGATGATAGCACCATCCATACCCAGTGCTTCAAAGCATTTTACTGTGTCGTAGAAGGATTCGCCCTTTTTCATAGAAGATACTGCTGTGTTGAATGTGATAACCTGGCCACCCAGACGCATTACAGCTGTGGAGTAAGAGTTCTGTGTTCTTGTGGATGGTTCAAAGAACAGGCTGGCGATAATTTTGCCTTTTGCGATGTCACTTGTTTCGCCTTCAGCAAACTGCTGTGCGCGGTCAAGGATTGCGTTGATTTCGTCAACTGTAAGGCTGGAAAGATTGAAAAGATTTTTCACTTTGAGTACCTCCTGAAATATATATAATTAAATTATAGCATAAAAATAGGCACACTGCCAAGAGCAGTGTGCCGGTGCCGTCTTGGCATTTCGATTAATTATATCAAAGGATATGACAAAAAGCAAGGAGAAAATACAGGCTGTTTTGGCACTGTTTTTGGATAAGTTATACAAACAAATGTTTTTGCAGCATAAACAGCTATTTGCATATATGGATGCTGTGGTATATAATAAATATATAATTTAGTTAAGTAGGGGCGTGAGCCCCCAACCGCCCATTAAGGAGATATTATGGATAAAGAAAAACTGCTGAAAAAATATATTTTTGCATTTACAGTTCAGGTTGCTTCCGCCTGTACTTTCTGGTTTTTATTTCTTGTAAGGAAATATTTTGATATAAACATATTTCTGCCTTTACTGCTGGTTATACCTGTGTTTATAAGTTCAGTATACATTGATAAGCACAGCCTGGCTGTTATGCCTATGATTATAAGCAGGTATGACACTGTGGAAAAATACCAGCAGCAGAATTTCAGGCTGTTTATAGCTTTAATCCTGTACACTGTATTCAGTATATTTATAGTGTATAAATTCGATTCTGTATTTACAAGATTTCTGTCCTCTTTCCTGTGGCGGTTCAATCCTTTTATAAATATCAACCACAGGCGCATTGAATACCTGAAAAGCAAACCCGAAGGACTGAATTTTTAAAATAACTGTGAATTATTCCCTGTATGTATTGTACAGGGTTTTATTTTATGCTACTATTATGTCAGACGATATATCGCGACGCATAATAGTATTTTTATTATATTCACGTAGGGGACGGCGTCCTCGACGTCCCGTTAAACAACGATTGAATATAGAATGTCTGTCTACTGCCCGCGAAACAATACAGAAAGGAGACCATCTATGCCAACACAAGGACCAATGACCGAAGCAGCATATTACATATTGCTTGCACTGACAAAACCGGGGCACGGCTACGGTATGATGCAGAGAATAAAAGAACTGTCCGGCGGGCGTCTGGCTATGGGGCCGGGCACTTTGTACGGCGTGCTGACCAGAATGAACAAAGACGGCTGGATACAGCTGACCGAAGAAGACGGCCGCCGCAAAAATTACGCCATAACAGACAAAGGCCGACAGGCCCTGCTGGCTGAATACAACCGCCTGAAAATGCTGGTGGAAGATGGAAAAATACTGGAGGAGGGAGATATATGAATTTCAAATATGCACTGCACCCGAAAGACTATGCCATCGGACAGATTGAAAAATTCTATACAGATATGGCAGCAAAGGGCTGGCATCTGAAAAAGCATGGACTGTGGTTCAGCGAATTTGTACAGGACGAGCCTGCAGATATGAAATACCGCGTGGAAGTTCTGCAGCCTAAGGGGGACAAATTTGAAGTTCTCACCATGTCCGATGAACAGAAAGCTGTTTTTGAAGACTGCGGCTGGGAATATGTGGATGGTCACGGCTATATCAGTGTACTCCGTGCCCCTGCAGACAGCGACACAGAAGAATTTTACATAGACCCTGCACAGCACGCCGATACGCTGAAAGTTCTGCGCAAAAATATGAAGGGCAATATACTCTACTGGCCTGTATACATTGTTATCTGGCTGCTGATGAATATGATGATGGGAGAAAATATGCCTGCACAGCTTCAGCTGCTGTGGCTTGAAAGCCCGCAGTCTCTGTTGAGCGTGCTGGCTATCGTACTTGCATTCACCATTGACAGCATTGTAGGTATGTATCATCTCAACAAGCTGTATAAACAGATGAAAAACGGCATACCTCTTGACCATTCGCCGAAAAAGCTGGGCAGACTGCCTACAATCATCAAATTTGTTACTTTAGCATTGAGCTTTGCAATACTGTGGTCGCCTTTGGCCGGCAAAAATGAACTTGTGCCGCTTGTAAGTGATGGCGGATATGTCACTTTGGCGGAACTCGGCTTTGACGTACCAACCGGTGACAGAAGCTGGCTGCATTCTTCCGGACTGGCTCACAGGAAAAGCATTTTCTGTGATTTCTGGAGAGCAACAGAAGATATTGACACAGAGGAATCAGAAAATCTGATATGGCTAAAACAGGATGTTTTCAAACTTAAAAACGAAGATAAAGCAGAAAAAACAGCCAAAGCACTGATGAACACCTCCACATTTGCCCAATATGAAGGCAATTTCAAAGAAATGGAATTCAACGGACTGGAAAAGGTGTATTACAATGATGATTTAGAGATTGTAGTAATAAACAACGGCTATGTAGGATATTTCACCAGTATTTTTACAGAAGAAAGCCGTACCGCTCTGCTGACAGAGCTGGCAGAAAAATGGCAATAATACAGAATATAGAACGGACTGTACTGCAGTCCGTTTTATGTTTGTGGTCGAAAATAAAAATTCTATGTACTTATGTGCGCCAACCGCGCAGGAGACGGGTTTCCCGTCCCGTTACCTGACCTGAAAAGGTAAACGAAGCGCCGCCAGAAATAAAAAACAAAACTTATTGTTCTCCCAACAATAAAGATTCTTACCCTTTCAGGGCACACGTCGACTCGCTATCGCTCGCTCAGAATGACAGAATCATTACTTGATTGCAGATGCGATTCCTCCACCTGCGGTGTTCGGAATGACCGAATGATAGTTTTGTGTCTATTCCACAGGGTGTCTGTGAGTCAGTCCCCTTACGCGGAAATTCAATTTCTACGCCTATCGTAGGGGCGTTTCACGAATCGCCCGTTGATAGAATAATGCGGTTAGAACATATAAAACTTGTAGGGGCAATCTATGGTCGTCCGTTTGACGATGATGTACCAACATACAAATTCCATCGTTATCCACGGGCAGCTGATAGCCGCCCCTACGCAGTTGGATATTAAATCAAGCTATGTAGGGAATGGTCTTGACCATTCCGTTTTTTCAGACGCCCACACCTGCAGTTTTCTATGTCGCAAGCGCAATAAACTATAACCCACCCACAATCAAACTAAAAACAGGGATGCGCCCACATCCCTGTTTTATATTTCTGCCATATCATCTGCAAGGTTAATAACCTCCACACCATTATCCAGTGCATAGCTTACAGTATACACCGTACCGCCTTTTGTTTCTTTGCAATAGGCAATACAACAGGAAGAATTGTCCACCAGCGCCCTGTTGCGCCGGTTCATACAAAAAGGAGTATATTCATCTGACATATACACCACTTTATCGCTGTTTTCCATAATGCGGATATACTTTTCCCTGTCCTCACTGCTCCATTTTTCTGCCTGGTTTCTGCAGGGCAGATACAGGTGCAGCTGAATATGCGGATACAATCTTTTCAGGCTGATTACAGTCATGGCCGCCATAGTGTCAAAACCAAGTGCACCGCCTGTGCAGAAAGTGGTATATCCTTCTTTGATTTTCTGCTCTGTACTCTGACGGAGAAGAAACATAATTCTATAATAATCGCCATCAGGAATTACTCTGTGACCTGTAAAACAACAGCTTTTTTCTCTGCTCATACGCCCTCCATAACAACTAATAGTTGTATTTTAACATACTTCAGATAAAAAAGATAGTGTTTTTTGTTATATGTTATGGAATTATTCTGACAATTTTTAATTATTGCACACAAAAAGGGCACGGATAAACCGTGCCCTGTAATGTTTTTAGACTTTTCCCATGGATGGGAGTACCCTATCATACTCATTCGAGAATCGTCAAATAAGAGTTGTAATTATCGTGCGAAGCACGACAAGGTTCTGATGGCTGAAATCCAAGATTCAGTGATGCGCAGCATCAAGTTGCGTCAGCAACCCAGCAGATTCTTATTGCGCAAAGCGCAACAAGGTTCACGCGGAGAAAACCGCAGGTTTTCTTAACGCGAAGCGTTGGATTGTGTCAACAATCCCGCGGGGTTCTTACTTGTAGAGTTCGATAAGTCTGTTCAGGTAGTCGTATCTTGCCATAGCGTCTGCTTCGTTCTGAGCGAACAGTTTAGCAGCTCTTTCTGGGTTAGATGCAGCAAGACGAGCGTAACGAGCTTCATTCATGAGGAATTCCTGGTAACCGCCCTTAGGTGCTTTAGAGTCAAGGCTGAATGGGTTCTTGCCTTCAGCTTTAAGAGCTGGGTTGTATCTGAAGAGGTTCCAGTAACCTGTGTCAACAGCTCTCTTGATTTCAGCCTGGCTGTTTGTCATACCACCCTTGATAGAGTGCATTTCACATGGAGCGTAGCCGATGATAAGAGATGGACCGTTGTAAGCTTCAGCTTCAGCCATAGCTTTAACTGTCTGGTTCATGTCAGCGCCGAGACCGATCTGTGCTACGTATACATAACCGTAGGACATTGCGATAGATGCAAGGTCTTTCTTGCCGATAGCTTTACCAGCTGCTGCGAACTGAGCAACCTGACCCCATTTAGAAGCTTTGGATGCCTGACCGCCTGTGTTGGAGTAAACTTCAGTATCGAATACCATGATGTTGATATCTTCACCGGAAGCGATTACGTGGTCAAGACCACCGAAACCGATGTCGTATGCCCAACCGTCACCACCGAAGATCCAGATGGATTTCTTAGCCAGGTATTCTTTATCTTTCAGTACTTCTACGCAGTATGGACAATCTGGTGATGCTTCCAGAACTTTAACCAGTTTAGCTGTTGCTTCTTTGTTAGCTTTACCATCGTTGTATGTTGCGAAGTAAGCATCGATAGCTTCAGCTTTTTCTTCAGACTTAGTTACTTCTCTGAGTTCTCTCAGTTTAGCAGCAAGTCTTTCACGGATAGCTTTCTGACCTGTGTAGATACCAAGACCGAATTCAGCGTTGTCTTCGAACAGGGAGTTAGCCCAAGCTGGACCGTGACCGTCTTTGTTTGTTGTGTATGGAGTAGATGGTGCAGAACCGCCCCAGATAGAGGAACAACCTGTTGCGTTAGCAATGTACATTCTGTCACCGAAGAGCTGTGTGATCAGTTTAGCATAAGCTGTTTCTACACAACCTGCGCAAGCGCCGGAGAATTCAAGCAGAGGCTGTTTGAACTGGCTGCCTTTAACAGATGCTTCGTTGAATGGAAGTTCTTTAACTGCAACTTCTGCAACTGCCCAATCGAATACTTCCTGCTGGTCCAGAACTGCTTCCTGAGCAACCATCTGGAGAGCTTTTGTTTTAGCTGGACATACGCCTACACAAACGCCACAACCCATACAGTCAAGTGGGGAGATAGCCATTGTAAATGTCATGCCTTCCAGACCTTTACCGATAGCTTTTTTGCCTTTCATTGCTGCTGGAGCTGCTGCTGCTTCTTCAGCTGTCAGGATAAATGGTCTGATAGCTGCGTGTGGACATACGATAGCACACTGGTTACACTGGATACAGTTGTCAACGTTCCAAGCTGGTGCAGAAACTGCAACGCCACGTTTTTCGAATGCGGACAGACCAAGTGGGAATGTACCGTCTTCGTAACCTACGAATGTAGAAACTGGCAGGCTGTCGCCGTTGTGCAGGTTAACTGGTGTAACAACTTTTTCGTTGAAGTGTTTCTGTGCTTCGCTTGCATATACTGTTGCATCTTCAGCTTTTGGTGCGTCTTCTGCTGTAGCCCAGTCAGCTGGGATTTCAACTTTGTGCAGAGCATCTTTACCGATGTCGATAGCTTTGTAGTTGAGTTCTACAACGTCCATACCTTTTTTGCTGTATGATTTGTATGCAGCTTTCTTCATGTAGTCAACTGCTTCGTCAACTGGCAGAATGTTTGCAAGTGCGAAGAATGCAGACTGCAGGATTGTGTTTGTACGTTTACCCATACCGATTTCTTTTGCAAGGTCGATAGCGTTGATTGTGTAAACATTGATGTTGTTAGCTGCAATGTATCTCTTAGCTACTGCTGGCAGGTGTTCGTTCAGTTCTT
>CAZYSS010000083.1:0-9196 GCA_964649845.1 uncultured Oscillospiraceae bacterium | reverse complement strand
CTGCATCTGTCGATAAAATCTTTGAACAGGTTACGGTAGATTTCCATATGCTGCATTCTTTCAGGATGCCACTGTACACCGATGATAGAGCCATCTTCGTTTTCCATGGCTTCCACAACTCCGTCCGGTGCACGGCCCACAATGCGCAATGCTGTGCAAGGGTCTTTTACAGCCTGGTGGTGTGATGTATTGGCAATAACTTCAGTAGAGCCCAGGATTCTTGCCAGATGGCTGTCAGCTTCAAGTGTCACAGGGTGCAGATGTTCTTCCGGCTGACCGAATGAGTGGTCCACATCAGATGGAATCTGTGATGGAATATCCTGGTACATTGTGCCGCCATACATAACGTTGAGAATCTGCATACCGCGGCAGGTAGCCAGAATAGGCTTGCCCTGTTTTACAGCTTCTTTGATAAGAGCGATGTCGTAATCATCTTCGTGTCTGTAGTATGAACCACATACAGGCAGCACTTCTTCGCCGTAAAGTGCAGGGTCAATATCTGCGCCGCCAGGTACCAGCAGACCGTCCAGCATGGAAACAATCTGTTCCACATTGTCTGTATTTGTATTGCAAGGCAGGAAAATAGCTTCGCCGCCTGCTGCCCACACAGCGTGTGGATAAGTAATTCTCTGTGCGTGAATTCTGTCGCTGAATGCTTGTACGGCTGTAATGCCGATTACAGGTCTTTTCATAATCAATTCCTCCAATTTGTTGCTGATTGTATTATATTATAAAACCTGCACATTTTACAACATATTTGTATTAAAAAGATAAAAATGTGCTTATGTGGAGTACAATTCAGAATAAGATCCTGGTAAAACAAAAACATTTCACAATATAAATATCATTTGTTAATAAATTGTTTTTGATTTATCACAATATATATGGTATACTTATTAAGTAATTATGCGTTTTATGGCGTTTATTGCCGATTTTATATAAAAAAGTTTTAAGGAGTTCAGATGTCTACAGAAAAAAATACAAAAATCAAAGATACACAGCTGGATTTTGAACAGGAAATGATTGAAATCGAAAAAGCTGAAAATGAAAGAAAGAAAACATATTCCACAGACGGCAAAAAATCGAAAAACAAAACTGTTACCAGAAGACTGGTTACAGGTGGTATTTTCTGTTTCTTTGCGCTGCTGGGGGTAATATCACTGGTTTCCACAGTTTTCAATACAGGTATGAAAATTCTGGACCATGAGGGAGAAAAGCAGGAATACAACAATATGCTTGCCACATTGGTAATGTATGACCCGTTACCATTTGAAACACCTGACCAGGCAGACCAGAAAGTGCTTCTTGCCAGCAGCGTGTGGGCGGCAATTATGAACGAAGATATGACACTGTATGAAACAGATGAATACGGCCAGCCTTTGTTGCCTGCAATTGATGTGGATAAATATTTTGCCAGAATTTTCGGCACACAGATTTCCCTTGCACACGCAACATTCTCTGACCAGGACGTGGAATTTGTGTTCAATGAAGAAAAACAGGCATATGCTATACCTGCCACAAACTTCCCTACAGGTTTTGCACCACAGGTAGAAAAAATCAAAACATCATTCACAGAAAAAACTCTTACAGTGGGTTATCTGTCACCATCACAGTCATGGGCAGATACAGGCAGCGGCACACTGTCCAAGTATATGGATTATATCTTTGAAAAACAGGATGGTCAGTTCTGTCTGGTGGCTATACGTGAAAGCAGTATGAAAGTGGAAGTTACACGGTCTTCTGATACAACACAACAGTAATAAAAATATAAAGCACCCTTACGGGTGCTTTTTGCTTGCTATAAAATTTTAACTGCAGCAGATAAAAGGTCCGTACTGTTTTTACATCAGCGGTGCCACTATTTTCAGCAGCCTGCCGGATATTTTAGTGGTCAGCTTTTCTTTGCGTATGGTTTGTGCGGTTACCTGTCTGCATTTAGCCTGTGTATCGGTAAAATCCTGCAAAATATCCCTGATGCAGTCACAGCCAAACATATATGCCGCACATTCAAAATGGTGGTACAGGCTGCGGTAATCCAGATTGATTGTACCCACCACGGCTTTTATATCGTCACATACAAATACCTTTGAGTGAACAAACCCCGGTATATATTCATATATTTTCACACCTGAGGCAATCAGACTATGATAATGTGTCTTGGCCAGGGCATAAGGGGCTTTTTTATCCGGTATACCTGGCAGTATTATCCTTACATCCACGCCTCTTGCAGCGGCAAATTTCAGGGCATTTTCCAGGTCTCCGTCCAGAATGAGGTAAGGGGACATAATGTAAACATATCTGTTGGCCCTGTTGATAATGTCCATATACACCTGCTTGCCCACTTTTTCGTTGTCAACAGGGTGGTCGCCGAATGGAATGATATATCCACTGGCTTTTTCAGCAGCAGGTGGTGTGTCAATATATCCGGCATAATCCTCCTGCTTACCTGTAATATTCCACATCTGCAGGAACATAAGGGAAAAACTTTTTGCTGCAGGGCCTTTCAGCATTATGGCGGCGTCTTTCCAGTGGCCGTATTTTTCATATGCATTGATATATTCGTCTGCCAGATTCACCCCACCGGTAAAAGCTGTGTGTCCGTCTATAACCAGTATTTTTCTGTGGTCACGGTAGTTGTAATGGGTGGAAACAAACGGTGTGGCAGGTGCAAACACCTTGCATTTTATTCCCAGCTTTGTCAGCCTTGTGCTGTAGTCGCGTGGCAGGGTGGTGAACTCATTGCTGCCGTCATATATAACCATAACTTCCACACCCTGTTGTGCTTTTCTGGCCAATATTTCCAGGATTTTGCCCCACATTATTCCTTCGTCTATAATAAAATATTCCAGAAAGATAAACTTTTCAGCCTTTTCAAGTTCTGACAGCATCCGCCGGAATTTATCCTCACCGGTAGGGAAATAGGTAACAGCGGTATCCTTATACACCGGATAGCAGCCGCTGGAGGAAATATATTTTGACAGCAGGGCACTTTCTACATTTTCTGCAGCCAGTTCTGTAAAAGTGTCTTTATCCTGATCTATAATATCTGCGGTGGATTTCAGTATCCTTGTCAGATGAAATTTCAGTGCATTGAATCCCAGGTCGTTTTTTATATACCAGTACAATACAGCGCCAAAAACAGGCATAACAGCCACCACCACCATCCAGGTTATTTTAGCTGTAGGGTCAATTTCAGAATTGATTACATCAAAAAATACCTTTACGGATAAAACGGTATTCACAATATAGTAATATTGTGAATAATCCCTGAAATGTATGAAAAAGCCGAAAATAAGTGCCAGCTGAACCATCAGCAGCAATACAATCAGCCCCAGTCGGCTGAATACCAGCCCCCACAGGCCTTTTTTTCCTTTCTCCAGCAGGGAAAGACCATTGTTGTTATCTTTCATATTATTCCTCCATCTGACTTTTTAGCAATAAATAATTATAAATTCAGCAAAAAATACAGTCAATGGATTTAACAGACTTTTCACAAACATTTGGAAAAATTTTCACAAAAAAAGCTGTATGTGTTTTGCATACAGCCTTGGTAATTAAATTGTTTCTGCCATTTTTATCAGTTTGTCAGGACTGCAGCTGCCTTTGATGTGATAGCGGTAATGCCTGTCAGCCCACACAATGTTTGTCATACCGTCTTTTATAAAGTATACAGCCTCGGTTCCCTTTATCTCCAGCTGTGTAAGCTGGACACCGGCTGTGTCTATTTTTGTAAGCATCCCCTGTTTTATATCAATGCGGCTGTAGCTGATTGTTCTGCCCAGACTGTCAGTATATTCTGCAGTATGGGTTACAGTGGTGCGGTATTCGCTTGTTTTTTCATAGCCAACCGGCGGCACAGGCAGAGCAAAATCCAGTTGCTGTGGCAGTTCGTCTTCCTCGTCGCTGTCAGTAAAAGCTGTTTTGTAGCTGCGTGTAAAACTGCGGCTGGTATTGCGCACATTTGTGCCGAAAGCACACAGCAGTATTATCTCAGCTACACCAAAGATCAGGCGTGCTGTGCTGCGGTGTACTGCCCCTGTGCAGTACAGCCGGCCCACTGGTATTATTATCGTTGCCGCCAGCACAAGCACCAGGGTGGTGCGCGGTATAGCCCTGCCCAGCAGGGTAATATATTGCTTGTTTGTCTGTTCTGCCAGTTCTTCCATCTTTATCTTGAATGCCACAGAAAAACTGTACTGCTTTTCCAGTTCACATTCAGATGGGTAGCTGTCTGCTTCCTGCATATATACCATTTGCAGTGCAGATTTCAGCTTGCTTTTTTTCATTAAACAATACCCTCTTTCTGCAAATTTTCAATCAGAAGCCTGCGGCCGCGCTGCAGGCGTTTTTTTATTGCCTCATTTCCTGTTTCCAGCATTTCGGATATTTCCCTGATGGAATATCCCTCCACTACATTCAGATAAAGTGTATCCCTGTAAGTTAAAGGCAGTTTTTTTATTGCCGCCACAATATCATCGTAATTCATATTGTCAAAATCTCTGTCAGAGGTGGAATCGGCCACCGTATTTATCATATTTTCTTCCTCAAACAGATAGCTGCGGTCACGCTGTTTTACCATTGTCAGTGCGATGTTCCTCACTATAATAACCACAAAAGCCTTTGTCCGGGGACTTTCCACAGGTCCCACCTTGTGAAGATTTTTTGCTATCCTGATAAAGGCATCGTGTACAGCATCTTCTGCCAGACCTTTGTCCTGCAGAATACTGTCAGCCGCATACAGCATTGTATATCGGTATGTATTGTACAGTTGTGTAAATTTGTTTTTGTCCTCCCGGTTGTCCAGAAGGGATAGATAAATCAGCATTGTTTTCTCCTGTGTTTTTAATAAGATATAATATCCCTTTAACTGTATAAACTTTTACAGAACTGAAAAGGGGACATAATTTTCAGATTTTTTATATTATACGCCATATATTTACATAATACAAACTGTATGGAATAAAAGAGGGGACACATATGTGTCCCCGTAAATGTTTTATTTCTTTGGTGCGATTGCCCTTGGCTGTACTCCTGCAGGAATAGGGCAGATATAGCCTTCGCCAACACGTAATTTGTGTTCTTCCTTTGCCTTTTCAATTATTTCAGGCTGCTGTAACAGTTCCACAGCGGCAGCGGCCAGCACTTTTGCGGCATAAACCATACCTTTGTGGGCAGGTTCTGCCAGTCCCTGTGCCACCAGCTGCCAGGAATGACCAGGTGTATCTGCGGCGTAGCAGGCTACGTTTATCTGTGCAGTAGGGCACACCCAGCTTACATCGCCCACGTCACTGGAGCCTGCCATAGCTGTTTCGCTTGGCATATATGGCATCACCATATCCAGTAATGCCTTGTCAGTCAGTGCAAGCAGTTCTTTCTTTTTGTCTGCACCGCTTACTTTTTCTGCCAGTCTGGTTACTGTGCCGCCTTTGTTAGGGGATACCGCCCTTATTTTGTCTGCCAGCACAGCTTCTTCTGCTGTGAATTCAGGGTGTGGGATTTCGTTCAGCTTTTTGTCCAGCAACTGTTCCAGTACATTGTTTGGAATAATATTGGAGCAGGCTTTGATAAAATCTATTTCCAGTTCTGTTTCTGTCATCAGGCTGGCACCCTGTGCAATTTTGTTTACACGCTTGTAAATTTCCTGTACCTGTGCATTTTTAGGCGCTCTCAGCAGATACAGTACTTCTGCCTCTGCCTGAACCACGTTAGGTGAGAAACCGCCTGTGTTTGTAACAGCATAGTGCATTCTGGCTTCAGGGATAACGTGTTCACGCAGATAGTTTACACCCACGTTCATCAGTTCCACAGCATCCAGCGCACTTCGGCCCAGATGTGGAACTGCTGCTGCATGAGCGGCCTGTCCTTTGTATTTATAGCTTACCTGTACGTTTGCCAGTGATGAACCGCTGGACACAGATGTGGTGTCAGACGGATGCCAGGTCAGCGCACAATCCAGCACGTCAAACAGACCTTCTCTCGCCATAAAGGCTTTGCCGCTGCCGCCTTCTTCACCGGGGCAGCCGTAATAAATCACTGTACCGTTGGTGCCGTTGTTTTCCAGATAATCCTTTATTGCAATTGCAGCACCTATACCTGCAACACCCAGCAGATGATGTCCGCAGCCGTGACCATTGCCTCCTGCTGATACAGGGCATTTCACATCACTGTTTGCCACCTGACTGAGACCGGACAAGGCATCAAACTCGCCTAAAATACCGATAACAGGCCTGCCACTGCCAAACTTGCCGGTAAAAGCAGTGGCTACACCTGCCACGCCTTCCTCCACTTCAAAACCCTCACTGCGCAGTGCATCACACAGCAATTTTACAGACTCATATTCTGTAAAAGCGGTTTCCGGATTGTTCCATATTGCATCTGACAACGCTGCCAGCTTATCTTTTTTACTGTCTATAACCTGAATCAGTCTTGTGTTCATAACAGGTCCTCCTGCAAAATTAATATGTATCAATTATATCACTTTTTTGGATGACAGTATTATATTTTTTCTTTGTCTGTGCAGTTGTGCGCTATATACAAACAAACTCCGTTGATTAGCCTGGTTTGTGTTTGTATGAAAAATAAAATCGGGTATAGCTGTGTATACCCGATTATATATGCTTATTTTAATATGCCTATAGCCTTTGGTATGACTGATACATCACACTCTGTCACATTTCCGCCAAATTCGCCATCCAGAGTCCAGGAGGTTTCTTTTTCAAATTCAAAATGAATGCTGTCAGTTTTGAAATACTCTATAAATGGATTATCGAAATCTTTAACCATCAACGCAGTCAGCAGACTCTGTGTGTCTGCCACTGTTTTTGGAGCGCGTATCAGTATCACTTCAAACAGACCGTCATTCATCAGTATTTCATCCTTTACGGCAAGGCTCATACCGCCTACGCTGGTGGAGTTTGATACAGAACCATAAATAAAATCACCGCTGTAGGTTTCACCGTTGGCTGTGGCTGTCAGTGTGTGATATTTGCCTATAGGCAGGCGTTTGATACCCTCGATAATATACGCTGCGTGGCCCAGATAGTTTTTCTGGGTCTGCGGTGTGGAATATGATACCTCTGTGAAAGCACCGAAAGCGGCCACATAATTGAAATAGCTGCTGTTGAATTTACCGATATCATAATAGAATGGTGTGCTGCTGTTTATGGCGTGGCAGGTGATGTCCACATTTTTGCTTATGCCCAGTGAAGCAGCAAAATCGTTTGTCGAGCCTGTTGGCAGGTAGATAAGATACGGTTTTTCATCCAGCCGCATCAGACCGTTTATTGTGTGGTTCAGGGTACCGTCACCACCACAGCACATTATATAGTCAAAATTGCCATTCTCCTCCATAATGATATCTTCGCTGCCATATTCCTCCATAACAGGATACACTGTCACCCTGCAGTTTTCTTTCCGCAGGTTATGCACAATGTCAGACAGCATTTCTGCTGCCCCGTTTTTGCCGGCACGGGGATTATATATAACTAAAACATTTTTTTTCATAAATAACTCCATTTGCAATTTATGTATTATATTATAACACATAAATTATGAAAAAATTATGTATTGCTGTCTTATCGGGGGTGTATAATTATGATATTAATGTAAAATTCTTGTAAAAAAATATTTTGCGGCACATTTGTGTACTGACCCGGAACACAGCTGTCCTGATATGTACAGCCTTGCTACAATTTTTATATAGTTTTTTGTGCAAACTGCAGAAAACTATATATTGTTTGATTTTCACTTGCAAAAACACAATATATAGTAGTAAAATTATAAAGCTGATAAGCTATCAATCAATATATTGTTTTATTATAAAGAGTAAAAAGGAAGGGTAAAATGAACGCTATTACAGTTATCAAACGTACAGGCCGTCAGGTGGATTTTGATGCTACCAAAATTGAACGGGCTATACTGAAAGCTATGAAATATGGCAGCGGTATCGTAAACGAAAAAATGGCAAGAGAAATCAGCCTTGGTTTTGAAAGCGAAAAAACCGTTGTTACAATCAAAGAAATTGAAGACTATGTTTACAAAGCACTGGTAAATTCCGGCGATATGCTGACAGCCAAATACTATGAAGCATACCGCGCAGTACGTGAATACCAGCGCCAGAGAAATACAATCGACAACAAGGTAATGGGTGTTGTAAATGGTGAAGAAAAGGATGTTCTCACTTCCAACTCCAACAAAAACTCTGCACTTATCTCCACAATGCGTGACCTTGTTGCGGAAGAAGTTTCCAAAGATATTGCCCTGCGTATGATGCTGCCTCCACATCTGGCACAGGCACACCGCGATGGTCTTATCTATATTCATGACTTGGGCCATTATCTCAACCCATCCTTCAACTGCTGTCTGGTAAATCTGGAAGATATGCTGAACAACGGCACAGTTATCAACGGCAAGCTGGTTGAAAAGGCACATACATTCCGCACAGCCTGTACAATTGCCACACAGATTATTGCACAGGTTGCTTCCGGTCAGTTCGGCGGACAGACAATCACATTATCTCACCTTGCACCGTTTGTAAGAATTTCAAAAGAAAAGTTCATCCGTGACACCCGCAAAGAATGGGACAAAATGAGCTTTGAATATACAGAGGAACAGCTGATGGAAGCTGTAAGAGTAAAACTGGAAGAAGAAGTACGTGGCGGTATCCAGACATTCCAATATCAGATCAACACTCTGCAGACATCCAATGGTCAGGCACCATTCCTTTCCGTATTTATGTATATCAACGAATATCCTGAATATGAAGAAGAAACGGTAATGCTTATCAAGGAAATGCTGGAACAGAGAATTCAGGGTATGAAAAATGAAGTTGGCGCATGGATCACGCCAGCTTTCCCAAAACTTCTGTATGTAACCGATGAAAACAACATCCATCCGGACAGCAAATACTACTGGCTGACAAAACTGGCCGCAGTATGTGTTTCCAAACGTATGATGCCTGACTTTATCAGCGCAAAACATATGAAGAAAAACTATGAAGGCAATGTATTCGGCTGTATGGGCTGCCGTGCATGGCTGTCACCATACAGAGGTCCTATCAACAACAAAGAGGGCGAATACAAATGGTACGGCCGTTTCAATATGGGCCTTACATCCCTCAACCTTGCAGACGTTGGTCTTTCTGCACAGGGTGATACACGCAAATTCTGGACTATCCTTGAAGACAGGCTGGAAATGT
>CAZYSS010000082.1:0-9339 GCA_964649845.1 uncultured Oscillospiraceae bacterium | reverse complement strand
CATTAGCCAGGATTTCATCCAGAACTGCGTCAGAAATCTGGTCAGCAATTTTATCTGGATGGCCTTCAGTAACTGATTCTGATGTAAAAAATACTCTTGACATATTTTTCTCCTTTTTCTTTGTGTATTTATATATAAACTTGCTTGAATTCAACCTATCTTTAACGGCATATTTTTTAATATACTCATTAAAAAACTCACAGGCAAAAAACCTGTGAGCATAAATTACTTATCTCTCGGTTTTCACCGCCGGATTTGGCACCTTACTTTCGCAGGTTGCCGGACTTCACAGGGCCGGTCCCTCAGTCACTCTTCATAAGTTAAATTCAATTTTACCAGAAATTATTATATCATCACTGTATGTGTATGTCAACAAAAATTTTACAAAATGATTGTTATTTTTCACTAATTTTATATTTTATCTTCCGCTTTTGCAATCAGCTTTATTTTTTCCATATCAATATTCGCCCTGCCGTACAAATCCAAAAAATAATCCGTGTACCTATCTGTTTTCAGATTGAACCACAGTGACCATATACACCAGAAAAGGTCAATATGCCTGTCCCCTGCTCCTGCAAGACCTAAATCTATAAATGCTTTGAAATCATAATCATCAAGCATTATATTAGGCAGGCAGAAATCCCCGTGTATAAGAGTATCTGCTGCAAGCAGATTATCCCTGTTGTAAAAATTCATCTGTGGCGACATGGAAATGTCCCCCACAGGCAGGCCGTGGAGATATTTCATAGCCGCTGCCAATGACTGACAAAGTTTTTCAGGATTATCCAGAAAATGCGTGGCATCCATCCCCTGTGCAGGTTTTGTCACCATATAATCTTTATCTGTTGATACATATTTTACCAGTTGTGGGACTATTCCTTGGCTGTAAAAATACTCTATTATGATTGATTCCCTGCCAAGACTTCCTTTGGGTGCAATCTTGATATAGTATCCCTTATCTGTATACAGTACCTGTGAGTTTTCGCCACAGCTGCTGTCGTAAACAGCAGTGTCAGCCACAAACGGATATACCTGTGAAGGGTAATCTGAAATATTAATCTTCAAAAATTTCTTTTCCATAAGGCTATTCTTAATCATTCCCTGAAATGAGCACCATAGGCTATGGTGTTTTCTTTCATATCAAAAATCATATTTATAAGCGATGGATAATACGGGACAAAACTACCGTCAGAAATCATAGACAGTATCTCCTCTTTTGTGGCCCATTTTACACTTTCAACCTCTTCATACTGAAGTTTGAGTGTGGAAATGTCACCGTCCCAGTCAAGCAAATAAAAGTCATCAAAACCTCTGTCAAAAGTTATATTGAAAGACGGGCGGACAGTGATTGCAATATCTATACCTATTTCTTCCATAACTTCCCTTTCGGCTGCCTGACGGCTGGTTTCACCTGCAAGTGCACTGCCTGCTGCAGAAATATCCCACAGGCCAGAAAAGCCTTTTTTAAAAGGCTGGCGGTGCTGTATAAGCATCTGCCCTTGTGAATTAAAAATGCAGATATGTGTCACAAGATGATATTCATCATCTGCCATAGGCACACCTCTCTGTGCTGTACGCTGTGTTTTCTGCATATTTATGTCGTATACATCCCAAAGTTCCATAATTGCTCCGTATCCGGGCGCTCTGTAAATCGCCTCAGTATGATATATTTATTATAACCTATTTTCTGCCTTTCAGCAACGGGGACAGCGGTTTATAAATAACCATACACATAACAAGGTTCAGCATACCTTTTATAAAAGTAAACGGCATATTAAAAATTATCAATGCCTGCCAGAGATTTTTCACAGATGGCAATACAGCCTGATACATAGCCATTATTGCTTCCACAGGCATTATGGCCGTATATACCGGATAAATAATATAGTAGTTTATAATCACGCTGAATAAAGCCATTGAAACAACACCTGTCAATGCGCCTGCAAAAGCGCCTTTTTTGCTTTTGAATTTATTATAAATAATCCCTGCAGGAATAACAAACATACAACCCAGCATAAAGTTCGACAGCTCGCCTGCACCTCCTGTGGAACCGGTTATCAGGTTCACAAGATTTTTGATAAAACATACTGTTATCCCTGCTGTCGGGCCATAACTGAAAGCGGCAATCAGTGCAGGCAATTCTGAAAAATCCATTTTGATAAAGGGTGGCATAAACGGCACATTGAAGTTAAAAAACATCAGCACCGATGCCACAGCACCGAGCATTGCACAGGTGACAAGTTTGCGTGTTTTGTAAGTTGTTTTGTTCACAGAGTACCTCCATTATGTGTGAAGGTCTGTCAGAGTGATGGTCTTGCAAACAAAACACCCTTTTGCATACACAAAAGGGCGTAAATGGCGTAGCAAAGCCAGTGTTTCTTTCATCCGGACTATACCGTCGGTACCGGAATTTCACCGGTTCAGCGCAAAAGCGGTCGTGGACTGTACCACCGGTGGGGAGTTTCACCCCGCCCTGAAACAGACTGTTGTCTTTGATAATTGTAATACAGACTCCACATAATTACAACCATTTTCCAAAAATTTCATTTTTGGTCACTTTACTTGTCAGACAATTGATGATATATTATTTTATATATTTTTAAAGGAAGGTACAAAGATGGAAAATATAATTCTGACAATATTTGGTACAGCACATTTATCGACTATTCTTATAAACCTTACCGCTGCTCTATCAATTTATATTCTGTCCATCCTGATTTCAGGTATGACTGAAAAAATACTGACAGTTGTTTTCAGATTGCTAAAAAACAGAAATGAAGTCACCAAGAATGCATTTACACACTCTTTTGCAAAACCAATGGCGTCATTTATCAAAATTGCCGGTTTATATTTCGCGGTAAATACATTACCGCTGAATGTTACAGTTAAATCAGCTGTATTGTCTGTTATGACAATGGTGATGCGAATCGGACTTATACTTATGATAAGCGTATCTTTGCAGAACTTTGTAATAAATATGCCTGAATTGTTTGATGATTTTGTTGAAAAGTTTGGCGGAAACCAGACTATAGTAGTATTCTTCACAAAATCAGTCAAAACCCTGATTATTGTATTTACGCTGGTAATTATCATTGAAGAATTCGGCTATGACGCAACAAGTCTTATCACAGGCCTTGGTCTGGGCGGTCTTACTTTCGCATTAGCAGCACAGGATATCGCATCCAATTTTATGAGCGGCGTCACAATCCTGCTGGATAAACCTTTCTCTATAGGTGACTGGATTGCTGTAAACAATATGGAAGGCATTGTGGAAGAACTGAATTTCCGCTCCACAAAAATCAGAACATTTGACAATGCTCTTATCAGTGTGCCTAACAGCCGGCTGGGCAACAGCAGCGTAACAAACTGGACAAAAATGAATTACAGAAAAACCAATATCGTTATCGGTCTGCTGTACTCCACAACAAGAGAAACTATGCAAAAAGTCATTGATGATATTTACAATGAACTGTCACAGTTTGAAAAAATAAAAACAGATTCTCTTCTGGTTAAATTCAACAGCTTTTCTGCATCCAGCCTGGATGTAAAAATCAGCTTCAACTCCTACCCTATTCCAGGTCCTGCACATATGGCACTGAAAGAAAAGGTAAACCAGAAAATTATGGAAGTTGTGGAAAGACACGAAACAGATTTTGCATACAACACAGTTACTGTTGTAAATGGGTAAAACCATAGTTTTCCCCTGACAATGCTGTATAGTCAAGAAAACAAAAAAACACAAACATAAAACAAATGTCATTCTGAGCGAAGCGAAGAATCTCAAGCACCGAATAAATGCCTGGGATTCTTCGCTTTTTTTATTATTCAGAACGACATTTCCAATTATAATATTAATGCTTAAAATCAGTCAGAATAAAAGAAATGCATAGCTTTTTTATTCACCGCAATACCGGTTATATCCATATAAATTGTCTTTTCAAAGGACGCATCGCTTTTGGATTTGATAACCGCCCTGTATCCGCTGAAAATCCCGATACCGTCATATACAATTTCTTCAATGTAACAGTCAGGGTAATTTTCTGTAATATATCTGTCTGCAGTATTTGAGGCAAAGTATTTAAACAGCGGGTTTCCAAAAACAATTGTGTATACTGTCAGAACAGCCAGCAAAACTGCAGCAACAGGAATTAATTTAAGCTTTGATTGTTTACTCATAAATCTGCTCCCGTTTTTGAGCATCCTGTGCAGCATAATAAGCTGTCAGTTCATTGTGGGCAGTCTGTACCCTGTCTGCCAGACCTTCTTCGTAGATATCATCCCATTTGAAATAGTCTATATTAATCTGCCTGCCGTCCTCGTTTGGCATACCGTCTTCCTGACGTGGCAACTGAAGGACAAAATCTATATAGTAAAAGCCTGTATCCACTTTGTTTAGCCTGTCTTTTACATCCAGCAGTATTTCACAGGCGCGTTCCACAGACACATCCTCATCGCAGGCATACAGACAAACATAGCCATATTTATAGCTTATATCTGTAAAATCATATTCCTTGTCAAGTATTATTTCTTCATCAGGCATGGCTATTATTTCCACATCTGTCTCTTCGCGGTAATATCTTTCGTAACTGCCTTCTGTCAGAATATCTCCAAAATAAATATCAAGGGTGTAATCCACATCTTCCTGTGGAATTGCGGCATCCAACAGAGCACGGTATTCCATCATAAGACGATTCATAGTATTGTGACCGCTGGCAACATAGCTTTCATAGCTGTCGCGTTTGAAATTCCCCAGCCAGTCGGTGTAAATAAAGAAATTTGTATCCGGGCTGGTTTCGCACTGAATATTGGCAAAGTAATTGCCGTCTTTGAAATTATATCCCCGTTTTCCCACATAGCAGTGAGGATAATTTTCTGCCACATACTTTTCTGCAGTGTTCTTGCAAAGCATTTTTGATACAGGGTTGCCGAAAAAGCCAAGGTAAAAATACAACGCAATACCTGTTAATGCAATGATTATAATTGTAAAAAAGATTTTAAGATATTTTTTCATAATATACCTCCATCAGCCAAAGCCATAGTTGGTTACTATCCATATCCCGCATACTTTTTCCATATGCCAGGACCATCCGTGCATTACGTTGCCTTTTTTCCATACGGGAGTTTCAAATATAACTTCAAAATCACAGAAAACTGTAATGCTGTTTTTATCTCCGCCTCTCCTGATATTCCACTCCTCATCGTAGTAAAGTCTTGTGACTTTGCATTCTGTAAGGATTGGCAGGAAACATCTTGCTGCAGTGTTTAGGGCGCTGTTTATTTCTCTTTCTGTGTATATTTCTGACTGTGGTATCTCTTTTTCTGTATGTCGCAGTGAAAATGCAGTATATCCGGCAAACAGAAGTATTACCATTGTAACAACTGTAAGAGCATTGACAATTCTGTCTGATTTCACAATGAACCTCCACCTTTTTTACTAGATTAAAAATATATTTCTGTCTGATTTTATTATAAAATAAAAAGTTCTCCTGCACAACAACAGGAGAACTTTATTAAGCAAATCTTAAGAAACAGACTATATAATACCATACATTGTGCGCATACCCTGGCAGTATTTACTGTTGGTTTCAAGAGAAATACCATATCTGGCAAATGAACTTATCAGCCATGCAGGCAATACTGAATCATATTTTACTTCCAGAACAGCCGGAAGCGATGACGGTACAATGAGATGCTTGTCTTCAGAAATAAAAGCATCAGGCAATCCATAACTGATATCTGAATCAAGTGTAAGCCTGAAATTATCTATATCCAAATAAAAAGCCGTGCGTTTGTACTGAACAACCAGTTTTGGGATATAAAGGTCATTTATCATATCCATACAGACATCATTTTTAACATCTGCTTCTTGCAGCACCGAGTAATCTCCGCCAGCCACAGCAGCTGCCTGTTCCGGAGACAGCAGCACTATTTTTTTATTTGACAGTGAACCTTCTTTATATTTCTTTTCAAGATTGAAAACCTTGTTGTCTGTGCCATATGTACGAAGTCTCATTTTGTGCCTTGAGTATGCATTCGATATTGTATTATAATAATCACGGTTTGAAAGAGTATCAAAATACAGGCTGCGCACAGTATATACACCATCTTTTCCGTTGGGGTCAACATGCAGCATTCTGTAGCACTGTGCTTTTATCTGCTCATATTGAAGCATATTAACTTTAAATTTCAATTCGTGTCGCATATTATTCCTTCCCCGGAAGGGTTTCTATGGTTTCTGCAGCAAAGGCTGCATCCAGATATTCCAGTCTTTCTGCCAAAAAGTCCTTGATGTACTGTATTTCTTCCTGCCAGCTGGTGAAATATCTGTAGTTGGCCGGTATATATGTCTGGCCATCAAACAATTCCGGATATCTTTGTGCATTTCTGTCCAGTGCATCTTCACCTATACTTTCTACACAGTAATCAATCAGGCCAAACAGAACTTCATCGCTGAATATGCCGCCATCGCTGCGGTATTCAACCCAACGCTGTTTGAACATTTCAAGAAATTCCGGATGATATAAAAATGCACGTTCCAGACGGCTCTGGGAATACTGTATGAAAGTTGTTGTATTGGCCCCCAACGATACGTCATAGTCCCATGGCGGTCCCCGGCAAAGCTTTCCGCCAGGTAATCTGTAAAAATATGTGGAGCCGGTAAAGCTTTCTGTGTGACCTATAAGTTCACACAGAAGAATCATATCTACAAACGAGTCAACATCAAAATACTTTTCAAATTCTTCAAATGTTCCGTTGTACAGAATATCTTCATAAAAACAGATTTCCTGATAAATCATATCAGCAGCTTCCTGGGTAAGTTCATCCTCTTTAGGGTAATAAATCTGATATTCGTAATACTTTGGAGTCATAGGGAGAAGCAGCGCAGTGTCTGTGCCTTCGTCATATTTGTCTCTCCTGTAAATATAACCCCCACCACTTTCAAGCTGTTCTTCAAGGGTGTCTTTCAGCACAAAGCCTTCGATAGGCACTCTGTTGATTCCTGTTTTGATTTTTTCTATAGCCAGATACACCCCCTGATAGTCTTCAGCCTCAACAGGTGTACCTGTTTCATTGATAATAAGTTCAACAGGCTGAACTTCTGAAACATAATCAAGTCCAGGCATAAATGAAGCCAGGGTGAAAGCAAAATAGTTCTTTATGCAGGATTTATCCATATAAGGTGCATGAAGAACAAAATCTGATTCTTTTTCAAAATTGATGAACTGCCTGTTTACCGGCACGCCCTCATCATCACGCAGTTCGATTGCAAATGGTCTTTTAGGTTTGGTAGAGGATGAGCGCCCCCTGATTTTAACTCTGCTGTTATCAAACACCTGGTCAGGAATAGTGGCCAGAGTGTTCTCTCCATTGTCCTTAGACAGGTAATAAACGTACAGCGATGAATTGATTTCCCCACGTACAGGATAAACTGTAGTGTCCGGGTCTGTAAGCAATTTTGTATCATCTGATTCTATGTAAATAACCGGAATCTGACTGGAAAAATCAGATGCAAACTCTGTGTCAAGGAGTTCTTCAGGAATATGTATATCCCACCGTGAATTTTTCCGGTCTATATCATAATTTCTGAACAACCAAAAGAAAACAACAGAAAAAACACCAAGGAATAACCGCAGGTATTTCTGCTTGTCACGCATAGTTATTCTTCACCCTCCCATGCAAGACATGCAGAAAGTACATGTTCCAGTGCAAGCAGCTGTTCAGTTACAGTATCAGTATTTTTACCACCTACTTTGAAAATCACCTGCCGGCTGTGCTGTGTATATTCTTTCATTTTAAGGGAATATTTAACTCCGTTTTTTTCCATCAAGTTTTTGATGTCACTGTATGACATACCGCTTTCACCGCGGATTACCAGCATATTTGAAGGATAATCCTTCACAATCATGCTGTAAACAATAACAAAGCATCCAATTGTTGCACAGGAGAGCAAAGCCAGCACATGGCCACCTGTGCCTGCACACAAGCCTGTTGCAACAGACCAGAAAATAAAACCTGTGTCTTTTGGATTTTTTACAGCTGTACGGAAACGGATAATTGACAGCGCACCTACCATACCAAGAGAAAGAGCAAGATTGCTTTCAATAACCATCATAATAACTGCTGTAACAAGACCGGTAAGCACGATTGTAAAGCCAAAATCTGTGCTGAACGTGCCGTTTCCTTTGTGTGTGACCGCATAAACAGCGTATATAAGCAGCATCAGCACAAATGTAACCAGGAGGTTAAATGCCATATCACCAAGTGTATATGTCTGCAGCTGCCCTGTAAGATATGAAAAAATCTGATTTTTATCCATAATTGTAAATTCCTTTCAGCCTGCCACGACTGTTATCTGATATAATCCGGCGATATACATTATACCGCCGGATTCTGTGTTTATAAATAAGGTACAGATTAATAATCCATACCACCCATGCCCATACCTGCGTTGGCTTTTACTTCTTCCTCTTCGTCAGCAACAAGACTTTCAGTTGTGAGAACCATAGCTGCAACGCTGGAAGCGTTCTGCAGTGCAGAACGTGTAACTTTAGTTGGATCAACAATACCGTTTTTCAGCATATCACCGTAAACTTCGTTCTGTGCATCAAAACCAAAGTTTACTGTGCCATTTGTCATAATCTTGTCGATAATTACACTGCCTTCAAGACCTGCATTTTTTGCAATCTGGCGCACAGGTTCTTCCAGTGCGCGGAGAACGATTTTTGCACCTGTCTTTTCATCACCTGAAAGTTCTTCGCACAGTTCTTTTACTGCAGGAATTGCATTCAGCAGAGCTGTGCCGCCGCCTGCAACTATGCCTTCTTCAACTGCTGCCTTTGTGGCAGAGAGAGCATCTTCAATACGCAGCTTTTTGTCTTTCATTTCAACTTCTGTTGCTGCACCAACCTTGAGAACTGCTACGCCGCCTGCCAGTTTTGCCAGGCGTTCCTGCAGTTTTTCTCTGTCAAAGTCTGATGTAACTGTGTCCATCTGTGCTTTAATCTGGTGGATTCTGTCCTGAATTTCAGCTTTTTCGCCGGCACCATCAACAATTGTTGTGGTTTCTTTTGTGATTTTAACCTGGCGTGCACGGCCAAGCATTTCCATTGTGGTTTCTTTCAGCTCATAGCCCAGTTCTTCGCTGATAACTGCGCCGTCTGTAAGGATGGCAATATCCATCAGCATTTCTTTTCTTCTGTCGCCAAAGCCGGGAGCTTTTACTGCCACGCAGGTAAATGTACCGCGGAGTTTGTTCACGATAAGTGTGGACAGTGCTTCACCTTCAACATCTTCTGCGATTATAACCAGTTTTCTGCCGTCCCGTACGATTTCTTCCAG
>CAZYSS010000081.1:0-9367 GCA_964649845.1 uncultured Oscillospiraceae bacterium | reverse complement strand
CGCTTTCCTTTACTTCGCTGATAAGGCTTTTTACCCTTGCTTCAAACTGGCCGCGGAACTGTGTACCTGCAACCAGATTTGTCATATTCACAAGGTAAATCTCTTTGTTTTTCAGCTTCTGCGGCACTTCGCCACGGCTGATTTTAAGGGCAATACCCTCTGCAATGGCTGTTTTACCTACACCAGCTTCACCTATAAGGCAAGGATTGTTTTTCTGGCGGCGGCAAAGAATCTGGATTGTGCGGTAGATTTCATTGTCGCGGCCGATAATATTATCTATCTTGCCTTCCCCTGCTTTACGGGTCAGGTTTTCGCAATACTGTTCAAGGAATTTGCGTTTATCCTTTTTCTTTTTGCTTTTTTTATCGTTCCGTGAATCATCATTTGAAAAATTAATGGTTGGGGAGCCGCCCTGTTCAAAATCTTCTTCATCAAATTCGCCGCCTGGCATACCCATACCGCCGAACATTCTGCCAAGATTGAAGCTGCCGTCTTCCCCCATATTGTCCTGCATAAAGCTGTCCATCTGCTCTTCCATTGCTTTCATGGCTTCGTCATCAATACCCATCTGCTTCATCATATCATCAACAGGTTTGATGCCCAGCTCCCTTGCGCAGGTCAGGCAGTAACCCTTGCTTTTGGAATTGCCGTCAGTGGACTGGATATATATCATTGCAGGGCGTTTTTTGCATCTTTCACAAAGCATTTTAAATCATCTCCTCTGAAAAATTATGGTAAAAAAGGATTTATAATGCCTGTCATTGCCAGAACTTTGCTACCGGCAATCACCCGGCTGTTAAGCCAGGGCAGGCCATCCCCTGTTATAATCACTATTATACTGAATAAAAATGATAATAATATGATATTTATGCCACCAATGGCCAAACCAGCCACAAAACCTGCCATTCTGTTGGCAAAGCCCAGTACAGGCACTTTATTCACATTTTTTAACAGTTTTGCCCGAATGCCGCAGACCAGTCTGATTGCTATAAAGCAGAGTATAAACAGCACCACACTGATACAGGCCACTATGATTGGTGCGATAAATTTGTCTACAAGATAAACCGCAGAATCCATAGATGGTGTCAGCAGTGTAGACAGGCTATCCTGTGTTTTTTCCAGAATTGTGGCAACAAATTCCTGTGGCCATCTGCCTATAACAGAAGAAAGGGCTGTTTCAATATCTATATTCTGTGCAGTCTGTTCCAGATAATTATATGAACGCGTAACAAGACTGTTTCTCATCAGGTTGTCAAAAATCACCTGTGAGTAATTGGATGCTATATACCATCCGGCAAAAAGGCTGCCCAGATTGCCTATAAGGCGGATAACCGATGTAAAAAAGCCATCGGCATATGCGCGCAGTGCGCTGATGATAAGAACAACAATGAGAACAATGTCAATTATTGTTGATGGATTGTTCAAAAATATCACCTACTTTTTGTTTTCTCCACCTTTGAAATAGCGGTGGATGTAATCAATAATGTGCCGCTGTAGTCCACAAGGCCTTTTGAAAGGGCACCTGTATCAGTTGTATTCAACAAAGCGGCGGAATAGTCGTATTCAAACAGATTGTCGCTGCCCAGTGCATAAACACGGGCGGAAGAAATGGAAATATCCCTGATTTTTTCAGGAACTGAAATTACAAATTTTTCTTCCATATTTTTTGTAAGCAGCACCAGTGTGCTGTTTTTCTGCTGGCTATAGCCGCCATAGGCAACAGAAATATACCGGTTGTCCACAGTGAGAGCCTGCAGTGTGTCAGAGCCAAAGTCATATGACGCCAGCTGTGTGTTGTTTTTTACATCCCACAGCACAAGACGGTTTGTATAGGCTATAAGCAGCTGACTGTCTGAAATAAATTCCAGCTGCAGCGGATAACTCTGGCTGGAGATTGTAAACAGTTCCCGGCCGTTGGCTGCATCTATCACATATATGTCACTGGTAAGTATGCCGTCCACAGTCTGCACTGTGTTTACTGCCAGCATTTTACCGCTGTCTGACAGGGATGAATAGATAGGGAAGCCTGTGGCACAATACCACACAAAGCGCTGCTTCATATTGTAATTGAAAACAGTAACTTCACCGTTATAGCTGGCAGAGCGTGTGGTGATGGCAACGCGGTTGGAATCTGATATTTCAGCGTGGATAATGCTGTTTTCCATCTCCTGCTGAAAAAGTATATTGTGACCGTTGGCAACCTTGAGGGAGGTCTGGTTAAGGTCGTATATCACCGCTCTTTTTGATGCGGTATCCATTACAGGATTCTGCATTGTGTGGCTGTAGGAGAACACATTTCTGCCTGTAGGAGAATAGACAGTAAAGCTGTCCGGTGAAAGCACAGCAAGACCTGTACCCATAGCCTCCGCCTGAAGAACAGATGAAAAATCATCTTCTACAGGGAAGCCGCTGCCAATCTGGAATACAGTCATACCACTGGAGATAAAGTCCCCGAAATAGGCCAGAGAGGCGCCATACACACCTGTAATATACAGCAGGACAGCTGTGAGAATCACAACTATAAGGGTACGCAGATTTTTACGCTTTTTATTCAGTTTTTGATTACGTTTTGTCAGCTCTTTGCGGCTGATTCTTTTTTCGCTCATAAAAATCTTCACCTGTGGATTTTTTGTCATTCTGAACACTACATGTGCGAAAAATCGCATCAGCAAAAAGAGTTAAACGTATATGCGATACTTCACTCACTCTGTTCATTCAGTATGACAGGACCTGAATTTAATCAAATCAATAACTACCGTCATTATTCAAAACTATAGTACACATCTGTTAAGAAAAGCCCCTGTGGCGGTGCTGTAGGGCCTGCCACATCGCGGTTTTCCGCTTTTATGATATCAGCCACATATGACCGCGGCCATATGCCTTTGCCCACATTTATCAGCGTGCCCACCATAATGCGCACCATATTGTACAGATAGCCGTCTGCGGAAACGGTAAAGGTAATCATATCCCCTTTTCGTTCCACACTGGCAGAGTAGACTGTACGGGTGCAGTCTGTAATTTTTGATTTTGCCGCCATAAATGAGCGGAAATCGTGGGTGCCCACATAGTATTGTGCTGCCCGGTGCATTTTTTCAGCATCAAGAGCAGATGGCACCCTGTAATAATATTTGTTTGTAAAAGGGTCATCTATATGGCTGTTGAGAATATAATATGTATATTCCTTGCCCTTTGAATCATATCGGGCATGAAAACCATCATCTACCTGCTTTGCCTTCAGCACACGTATATCGGCAGGTAGATTTGCGTTCAGTGCCAACGGCAGGCGTGGGATGTTAAGCTGTTTTTCAGTTTCAAAGCTGAGATAATAGCATTTTGCATGAACACCGCTGTCTGTGCGTGAGCACCCCTTTATATCAGTGCTGTGGCCCAGTATTTTCAGCAGGGCATCCTGAAACACACCGAACACAGTGGTCACATCATCCTGTATCTGAAAGCCATGATAGTTTGTGCCGTCATAGGCAATTTTTACCAGTATAGTCAATTTAAATCACCCGTGGAAAAAACATTTTCATAACAATAATCACAGCGAAAGCAACTGTCACAACAGCTGTGTGTGCGATGTCTGTGGATGTGATTTTCAGCTGTTTAAGTCTTGTACGTCCTTCACCGCCGTGGTAGCAACGGCATTCCATAGCTGTGGCCAGTTCCTCTGCACGGCGCAGTGCAGAAATAAACAGCGGAATAAGGATAGGCACAAGGGCTTTGATTTTATCTGTGAAACTACCGGAATCCAGCATAGCGCCGCGGGATTTCTGCGCATTCATAATCTTATCTGTCTCTTCGATAAGTGTTGGAATAAAACGCAGGGCAATTGTCATCATCATAGCCATTTCGTGTACAGGGAAATGGAGTTTGTTCAGGGGTTTCATCAGTGCTTCCAGACCATCTGTCAGCATAATAGGGCTGGTGGTATATGTCAGCAGTGATGTGCCGCAGATAAGGAAGATGATTCTGCACACCATAACGATACAGAACAGAACCGCCTCTTTGTAAATTTTTATAAAGCCGAGGGAAATCAGCGGTGCGCCCTCACCTGTGATAAAAAACAGGTTCAGTGCCACTGTAAAAAAGATAAGCGGCAGCATAGGCTTGATGCTTTTCTGCAGCATTTTCAGCGGAATACCGCTGATTTTGTACAGCAGCATTGTGAGAATGGCAGCCAGTGCAAGGCTGACAAAGTTTGTGCTCATAAACAGCACAACAACATATGCCACTGTGAGAACAATTTTCAGGCGGGAGTCCAGGTTGTGCACAGGGCTGTTGCCTGGAAAATGCTGGCCTATGGTAATGTCTTTAAGCATTCTTCTGTGCCTCCTTTGCCTGTTTGTATTTAAGCAGCTGTTTTACTGCATATGGAATGGTATAAACATCTGTACCGATGTCCACACCCATTTCTTTCAGTTTTATAAACACCTTTGTGATGTCAGGGATACCCAACCCCATACCTGCCAGTTTTTCAGCGTCCCGGAAAACATTTTCTGTGGTGTCATATTTGTAAACTGTGCCCCGTTCCATAACCAGAACTTTATCGGCATAGTTGGCAATGTCTTCCATTGAATGGGAAACAAGGATAACTGTGCTGCCTGTGGTCAGCTGATAGTTTTTCACCTGTGAAAGGATGAGTTCACGGCCTTCAGGGTCAAGGCCTGCACAAGGTTCGTCCAGCACCAGCACCTTTGGTTTCATTGCAATGATACCTGCAATTGCAATTCTTCTTTTCTGACCGCCGGACAGATCAAAAGGTGAGCCTGCCAGCATTTCATCTGTGATACCGCAGAACTGTGCTGCCATTTTTACGCGGGAGTCCACTTCTTCATCGGACAGGCCCATATTTTTAGGACCGAAAGCAATATCCTTGTAACAGGTTTCTTCAAACAGCTGATATTCAGGATACTGGAACACCAGACCCACGTTGAAACGCACATCGCGGATGCTTGGCCATTCGTTCCAGATGTCCTTACCATCCAGCAATATGCGGCCTGTCTGTGGCTTTGTAAGACCGTTGAAATGGCTGATAAGCGTACTTTTGCCACAGCCTGTATGACCGATAACACCAACAAAAGTACCTTCTTCAATATCAAGGTTGATATTGTCCAGAGCCTTTGTTTCGCCAGGCATACCGGGATTGTATGTATAAGAAAGATTTTCTACTTTTAAAACAGACACTTTCTATTCCTCCAGAAATTTATAGAGCTGTGCGGCACATTCTTCAATGGAGATGGCCTCGGTGGACAGATTGCAGCCCTGCTGGTTCATCTGCCATGCAAGGTCACTGGTCTGTGGCACATCCAGTGCCAGACTTTTTACCCATTCCACCTGTGAGAAGATTTCTCTTGGTGTGCCGATTTTTTCTATTTTACCTTTGCTCATTACCACTACACGATCTGCCTGGGCAGCTTCGTTCATATAGTGGGTGATAAGCACAACAGTGATGCCGAACTCACGGTTAAGCTGTTTTACTGTTCTGATAACCATTTCGCGGCCGTAAGGGTCCAGCATTGCGGTAGGTTCATCCAAAACAATGCAGTCAGGGCGCATTGCGATAATGCCTGCAATGGCAACGCGCTGTTTCTGACCGCCAGACAGATTGTGCGGTGCCTTGTCCTTGTATTTTATAATGCCTGCAGCTGTCATAGCTTCATCAATACGGCGGCGGATTTCATCTGTAGGCACGCCCATATTCTCCAGCGCAAAGGCAACGTCTTCTTCCACAACTGTGGCAACAATCTGGTTGTCCGGGTTCTGGAAAACCATACCAACTTTCTGGCGGATTTCCAGCAGACGTTCTTCTTCCTTTGTGTTGATGCCTTCCACTATAACATCGCCTTTTTCAGGCACAAGAATTGCATTGAAATGTTTTGCAAGTGTGGATTTGCCGCAGCCGTTTGAGCCAAGCACGCAAAGGAATTCGCCTTTTTTCACTTCAAGGTTGATTCCCTGCAGCGCCCAGTCACTGTCCTGTGAGTAACGGAACCACAGGTTATCCACTTTAAGCATATTACTCATTATTCATGTCCTTCTTTTTTCCAGAATGCAGTGCTGCCACAAGGCAGAGCCATGCCTGTAGACTGCACTGTAAGGCCGATTTCCTGTGCGGAAACAGTGCCTTTGTATTTATCTCTCATCATAACATCCAGCATATATTCCATAACAGATGGGGAAACACCTGTTGTGTAGCTGTTTACAGCAACAAACAATGGGTCATCAGACAGAATCTGGCTGCAAAGCTGCAGCAGTTCAAAAATGTTTTCTTCCAGTTTCCATACTTCCCCGTTAGGACCGCGGCCGTAGCTTGGAGGGTCCATGATAATGCCGTCATATTTGTTGCCGCGGCGGATTTCACGCTGTACAAATTTGATACAGTCATCCACAATCCAGCGGATTGGTCTGTCTGCCAGACCTGACAGCTGTGCATTTTCCTTGCCCCAGGCAACAACACCTTTGGAGGCATCCACGTGGCAAACCTTTGCACCGGCTGCAGCACAGGCCAGTGTGGCACCGCCTGTGTAACCAAACAGGTTGAGAATGTTCAGTTCCCTGTCTTCTTTTGCAATCATTTTTGCATATTCATCCCAGTTTGTAGCCTGTTCAGGGAATATACCTGTATGTTTAAAGCCTGTAGGTGTAACTTTGAATGTCATATTGTCATACTTAATATTCCATTCTGCAGGGAATTTTTTGCGGTATTCCCATTCGCCGCCGCCTTTGGAAGAACGGTGGTACACAGCGTGGGCTTTTTCCCACATAGGGCTTTTCTTTTCAAATTTCCACACTACCTGTGGGTCAGGGCGAACAAGGATAACGCCGCCCCAGCTTTCCAGACGGAAGCCGTCTGTAGCGTCCAGCAGTTTATAGTCCTGCCATTTATTATCTGCTCTCATTGTTTATTCCTTTTCAAAATTAAATAATAGAGTGTATATGTGTTGAATTTATAAAATTTTACATATCTTCAAGGGACTGCTGTACCACATCGTTTACAGCATTCGGATTTTTAAGTCCCAGATGCTGATATGCCAGATTGGTTACAATTCTGCCACGGGGTGTGCGGGACAGGAAGCCCAGTTGCATAAGATAAGGTTCGCACACGTCCTCCAGTGTGATTGCTTCTTCGCCGATGGCCGCTGCCAGGGTTTCAAGACCAACAGGACCGCCGGAGTACATATTTATAATGGCTCTCATCAGTGTGCGGTCAAGGTTGTCCAGACCAAGAGAGTCTATTTCCATTCTTTCAAGGGACGCCATGGCTATATCATAATCAATTACACCGTTGCCTTTTATCTGGGCAAAGTCGCGTACACGTCTTAACAGACGGTTAGCCACACGCGGTGTACCTCGGCTGCATTTTGCCAGAGCAATGGCACCGTCGTGGGTGCAGTCTATGCCAAGGATGCCTGCGGAACGCATAATAATTTTTGCCAGTTCTTCGTGGCTGTACATTTCCAGCTTCAGCTGTACACCAAAACGGTCACGCAGCGGAGATGAAATCTGACCTGCACGTGTTGTGGCACCGATAAGTGTAAACTGCGGCAGATTGATTCTGATAGACTGTGCAGAAGGGCCTTTGCCGATAATAATATCAAGAGCAAAGTCTTCCAGCGCAGGGTACAGTACTTCTTCTACCTGACGGGACATACGGTGGATTTCGTCAATAAAAAGTACATCGCCGTCCTCCAGATTTGTCAGCAATGCTGCCAGGTCACCCGGTTTTTCAATGGCAGGGCCGCTGGTCACACGGATATTTACACCCATTTCGTTGGCGATAACGCCAGCAAGAGTGGTTTTACCAAGGCCCGGAGGGCCGTACAACAATGTGTGGTCCAGTGCCTCCCCTCTCATTTTGGCCGCCTGGAGATAAATTTCCAGATTATCCTTCAGTTTTTCCTGACCGATATATTCCGCCAGACTTTTCGGACGGAGAGAATTTTCGTTGTCATTGTCCTCTCTGATTGCAGAGGTGGATACAAGACGTTCTGTATTCTGAAAACCGATATTGTTCATTAAATCTTACCTCCTGCCAGAAGTTTGAGTGCCTGTTTGATAAGTGACTGCACATCCTGTTCAGGGTCCAGCTTGGACACTGCCAATGCAGCCTGGCTCTGGTTGTAACCAAGAGCGATAAGGGCGCTGATGGCTTGGCTTACACTGCCTGTGGAAACAGCAGTGCGTGAAACATCTGCCATACTTACGCCTGCCACATCATCGTTGGAGAATTTGCCTTTCAGTTCCAGCACAATTCTCTGTGCCACTTTAGGACCTACACCATTGGCCGCTGTAAAGGATTTGTAATCCCCTGTAGTAACTGCCAGAGCAATTTTCTGCGGTGAAAGCACAGACAGGATAGCCAGCCCCGCTTTAGGGCCAACACCGGAAACAGAAATAAGTGTTTTGAAGGCTTTCTGCTCTGCCTTGTCAGCAAAGCCATATAAATCAAGGGCATCTTCCTTTACAGAAAGATATGTGTACAATGTGCATTTTTCACCCGGTGCAGGTAAAACGCTCTGCACAGTGGAAGGTACAGCCAGAGAAAAACCTACCCCCTGTACATCTATAACCACACTATCCAGACTCTTTTCAAGTAATGTTCCTGTAAGGCAATAAATCATAATGTTTTTCCTATCTGTGTAAATAATTTGGATCGATATGAATATGCATGGCATATAGCAACCGCCAGTGCGTCTGCAGTATCGTCCGGCTTCGGCACTTTGTCCAGCCCAAGAATACGCTTTGTCATATCCTGCACCTGTGTTTTTATAGCCTTGCCATAGCCTGTAACAGACTGTTTTATCTGCAGAGGTGTGTATTCATAAACAGGGATGCCATTCATAGAGGCCGCCAGCAGGATAACTCCCCTGGCCTGTGCCACCTGAATAACTGTTTTCTGGTTGGTGGTAAAAAACAGTTTTTCAATGGCAAGTGCCTGCGGTTTTGTGCGCTTGATAATTTCATCCACGCTGGTGTAAACCTCTTTCAGTCTTTCCTGAAAATCAGTGTGTGCCTGTGTGGTTACAGCACCGAATTCTATGGGATAAAACTTGTTTTTTTCATAATCCAGCACACCATAACCCACTATAGCATACCCCGGGTCAATACCCAAAACTCGCAAATGAACACACTCCCCCATATTAATCTAATTTAACTAATTAATTATATCATATTTAATATTCAAATGCAAAAGATATTATAGAACAATCTGTCTGTACCATAATATTTTACATGACAAATATTAACATATTTCCACAATATGGCATGATAAATGTAAACAAGCTGTAAATTAGTAAAAAAATATATCAATTGCACAATATTTTTTTTAAAAATTCTGCATTTTATACGAAAAAATCTTGATTAT
>CAZYSS010000080.1:0-9388 GCA_964649845.1 uncultured Oscillospiraceae bacterium | reverse complement strand
GATGAATATACATAAAAAATTATATGAAACTGTGTTAATATTCACCTATAAAGAAAAAAAATTAGTTTTTCACTGATTAAAATTTATACATTTATAATTTTTGATTTTAAAAATGGATTTTTGTGCACCAACTTGTAATATTCTCTCACACATGATATACTGAAATAATGTAAATATTAATCTTTTAGGAGCAACTATGCCGGATTTTTTCAAACTGCATCCCTGCACAGTTCTACTGTATTTTATCAGTGTGCTGATATATTCCATGGTATTTATGCACCCGCTGTATGTGGGCATAAATGTGGTGCTGTCCTTTGTAGCCTGTCTCTGTCTGTGCAGAAATGAAACACTGGCCAGTATTAAATACATCCTGACCTTCGGTATACTGATAGCTGTGCTGAATCCGTTTTTCAGCACCGGCGGCAACACTGTGCTGTTTACATACTTTGGCAGGAATTATACCCTGCAGGCACTTGCATACGGTGCGGTGATGGGCGGTATATTCATCTGTAGCATAAACTGGTTTTCTGCCATGGGCAAGGTAATTTCCACAGATAAGTTTATTTATCTTTTCGGCGGAAGATTTCCAAATGTATGCACTGTACTTACCATGGTTATGGGACTGGTGCCGTTTTTCCAGCGCAAACTGGTGGAAATCGAACAGGCGCAAAGCACAGTAATACAACAGGACAGCAGACTGAAAAGTGCGGTGAGGGCGCTGAACAGCGCTGTAAGCTATGCTTTTGAGCACGCCATAGGTCTGTCTGTATCTATGAAAAACCGCGGCTTCGGCAGTGGCAGAACCACAGTATTTTCAGATTATAAATTTAAAAAATATGATGTTATCATATTGATAATTACTGTTGTTCTGAATATTTATGTTATTACAAATCTGTTTTCATATGCGGTAAACGTTCAGCTGATACCATATATCAACCTGCCGCCGGTTGGCACAAAACAGATTGCAGGCGGTATATGTTACAGTGCATTACTGCTGTTACCTACTTTTATGCACATTCTCAAGGAGCTGCAATGGCAATATTTGAAATCAAAAATCTGAGTTTCTCTTATCCCGAAAAGGAAAACAGAACTCTGGACAATATAAATCTGACTGTCAACGAGGGTGAATTCCTGCTGATATTCGGGAAAAGCGGCAGCGGCAAAACTACCCTGCTGAACCATTTCAAAACAGTGATGACACCCCACGGAAAAACCGAGGGGCAGGTTCTGTACAACGGTGTGCCTCTGGCAGATGCTTCCGAAAGAGTGCAGGCGGCGGAAATCGGCTATGTGCTGCAGAAACCTGACCGGCAGCTGGTCACAGACAAAGTATGGCACGAGCTGGCCTTTGGTCTGGAAAACACAGGTGTTGAACAGGGCGAAATGCACCGCAGAATTGCAGAAACAGCCAATTTTTTCGGTATAGACAAATGGTATGACAGGGATGTGAGCACATTGTCCGGCGGACAGAAACAGCTGCTGAACCTGGCCTGTGTGATGGTAATGCAGCCTAAAGTGCTGATTCTGGACGAGCCTACAAGCCAACTGGACCCTATTGCTGCCACAGAATTTCTCAACGCCGTATACCGTATAAACAGCGAACTGGGCACCACAGTGATAATTATTGAACAGCGCACAGAATCTGCATTCAGCCAGGCTGACAGGGTTGTTTATATGGCTGACGGCAGAATTATAGCTGTAAACAGACCTGAAAACATATTTGAGGATATTTCCCATATTGATTACGACACAGTAAAGCTGCTGCCCACACCTATGCAGGTATTTTATGGCTTGAACCAGAAAGGCAATGCACCTGTTTCAATCAAAAAGGGCAGAAACTGGCTGGTCGACTATATAGACAAAAACAATATTGTAAATATTGAATACAAAAAAGAAACAGCTGTCGTATCTGATAAAACAGCTGTGGAAATGAGAGATGTGTGGTACCGCTATGAAAAAAACAGCGAAGACATACTGAAAGATGCCTGCATAAAAGTGCCGCAGGGCTGTCTCTACGCCATTATCGGCGGCAACGGCAGTGGCAAAAGCACACTGCTGAAAGCTGTATGCGGCATAAACAAGCCATATATGGGCAAGGTGACTGTGAACAAAAAACTGGGCAAGCCTGCATATCTGCCACAGGAAGCCACTCTTCTGTTTGCAAAAGAAACAGTATATGAAGAACTGAAAGAAATGACAGACGATGAAAAACTGATACAGGAAACCGCTGCTGTGTGCAATATTCCACAGCTGATGGACAGCCATCCATATGACATTTCCGCCGGGCAGCAGCAGTGTGTGGCACTGGCAAAAGTGCTGCTCAGCGGTGCAGATATTTTACTGCTGGACGAAGTGACCAAAGGTATGGACGGTATTTTCAAAGCACAGCTGGCCGGAATACTGAAAGATTTGTGCAAAAAAGGCAAAACCATTATTATGGTCAGCCACGATATAGAATTCTGCAGCGAATATGCAGATATTGTGGGGATATTTTTCAATGGCAGCATAGTTTCCCGGGATATACCACAGAGATTTTTTGCCGGAAACAGTTTTTACACCACTGCAGGTGCAAGGATGAGCAAAGGAATACTAAAAAACACTGTAAATGCAAAGGATATAACAGAATTATGTCAGGTAAATTCAAAGGAAAAAATTTAATACAGCTGATTCTGTTGGCAGCCTGTGTGGCTGTGACAGTGTTTTTTCCGAGAGTACTGGGCAGCAGGGGCTACTATATGGCAGCCTTTGTGTTTGCTGTGCTGGCAACAGGCGGCGTATTCCTCACCTTTGAAAACAGCAGGCCAGATACTGTAAAAATATCTGTGATAGCTGTAATGTGTGCACTGGGCATAGCAGGGCGTGCAGTGTTTGCAGGTATGCCTTTTGTAAAACCTGTGGCTGCCATAGTAATACTGACAGGTGTATGTCTGGGACCACAGGCCGGTTTTCTTTCCGGTGCTGTGATAATGCTGGTGTCCAACTTTATGTTCAGTCAGGGTCCCTGGACTGTGTGGCAGATGCTGGCTTTCGGCACAATGGGACTGCTGGCAGGACTGATTTTTTACAGAAGAAAGGCTTTGCAGAAACCGCTTATTCTGGCTGTTTTTGGACTGATTTGCTACACATTTATCACCGGACCTGTACTGGATTTAAGCGGCATATTCGCCTATTCAATGGGCGGTAAGGTAAGCCTGTGGGCAACGTTGGCTGCAGGTTTTACAGTAAATGTAGGCAGTGGAATTGCAACATTTGTATTTTTAATGCTGCTTGCCAGACCGATTATAAACAAGCTGAATAGAATAATTGTCAAATACGGGGTATAACTATGGATAGACACGCCGAAATGCTGATGAAAGAAATATCAGCTGAATTACAGAATATCCTGGGGAATAATCTGGTGGGTATTTATATCCATGGGTCCCTGGCCTTCGGTTGCTTCAACCGGGAAAAAAGCGATATTGATTTTATTGTGGCGACAGAAAGAGAACCTGCTTTTATACAGAAAAAGCAGGTAATAGAATTATTGCTGTCTATGGACCAAAAAGCACCGCGGAAAGGCTTTGAAACCAGCTTTGTGCTTGAAAAGGACTGTAAAAACTTTTTCTACCCTACCCCATACCAGCTGCATTTTTCCAATAGCCACAAGGAAAAATATTTAAAGGATATTGATAGTCATATAAACAGACTACAGGGTACTGACAAAGATCTGGCAGCACATTTTACTGTGATAAGCAGCGTAGGTATCACTTTTTACGGCAAGGATAAAAAGGATGTTTTCTCCCCTGTACCAAAGGAATTTTATCTGGACAGCATAAAATTTGATATAGAAAATGCTGTGGCTGAAATAACAGATGCCCCTGTGTACCTGACGCTGAACCTGTGTCGTGTACTGGCATATAAACAGGACGATGCCGTTATTTCAAAGGCAGAGGGCGGCCTGTGGGGTATAAAAAACATTCCACAGTACAAAGGTATTATTGAAAAAGCATACAGACGGTATGTTTACAATGAAAATTCAGATTTTGAAAATGATATGCTGACAGAATTTGCAAAGTATATGATAAATAAAATATACAATGAATAAAAAGCGGGCGGCCACAGGTCGCCCCTACATTTTATATATGCACAGGCGATTGGTGAATCGCCCCTGCAGAATAACACACAAAAAAGCTGCTACCCGATGGGTAACAGCTTTTATTATATCTGATTAAAGAACAACAGATGCTTTTACAGCACCGGCTTTAGGGCCTTTAACCACTACAGACAGTTCTGTACCTTCTTTTGCAGCCACAACCCACTCAACAACTTTTGTAAAAGGATCGTGTTTGAAAGTATGGATATTGTCGTGATAGTAGCTGGATTTAACACCGGAGAAGCCTTCCAGATGACCCAGAGAGCCAGCTTTTTCGCCCATAACAACCTGTGCATCACCACAGAGTTCCACAGACAGGGCTTTGTCAACTTTAAGACGTTTTGCTTCGTTTGTAACGAAAGTTGGCAGGTAACCGATGTTGGAAACTTTGGCTACAACTTTGTAAACGCCTTCGCCCACTTTTTCAGCTGTGAAGCTGTCAACAACCAATTTTGGACAGGTCTGTGCCATACGCAGGCAGAAGTTTGTATTCTTTTCAACTTCAGCTTCCAGATAGCCCGGAGGACAGTTCTGCCAAGTGTATTTGAAGTCCATACCGCCGATTTCAACCTTGCCCAGCTGTGGGTGGTCAAATTCTGTCCAGTCTTTGATTGGTTTGCCGGATTTTACCTGTGGTACATTTTCGTCAACCCATTTGTAAACCAGATGCATATCTTCTTCGTTCTGCTTGTCTGTTTTTGGAGTTGTACGTGGGTAAACATTTGGCACACCTGCTCTGATTTCCAGGTCCCACAGTTCTGCTGTGTATGTAGGGATACCCTGTGTGGAATACATCCAGTCATCAAATGCACCGGAAGAATAGTTTACAGTATCTGTAAGGAATGCATCAAAGATATTGAAGCAGCCATAGCCTGTTTCTTCTGTAGCCATTGCGCCGATTTCATGGAACATCTTCATATCGCGTGGGTCAGCGTTCTTTTCCGGCATTGTTCCAGGTGGGTAGATGTAGCAGCCACCGGATGTGTGATATGTAACAGCGCTGCAGATGTTTGGATGAGCCAGAACAAAGTCTGCAACTGCTTTGATTTCAGGGTTGGAAAGCGGATATTTACCTGCGCCAGGCTGACGGTTTTCGGGGAACCAGCCCAGTGGGTAGTTTCTGTTGAAGTCCAGATTCCATTTACCTTCTGCAGGCTGGATATGCACACCGTCAAAGTCTACAATGTAGCCTTCCGGATAGATGTTGTAGTATTTGCCGCCAAAATCTGCAGGGGCGCGTTTTACCATAATACGTGGGTCTTTTGCAGATTCTTTCCATACGCCGTCTGCGCTTTCAATACGCATCATACGGATAACACCATCATCATCCATATCCTTTGGATGAAGACCAGGAGCTGGTTTTTCAAATGGGTATGGGCGGTTTACGCTGCGCAGTTTTTCATAGGATGTAAGATATGTTTCTGCGCCGTCCGGTGTAATTCTTGGAATTACATATACTGCATTGTTATCCAGCAGTGCTGTGATTTTTTCATCCACACCGTATTTCTGCACCAGAGTAACAATAAGATGGATAGCAGCCATAGAGCCTGTAACTTCGCCTGCGTGGTGGTTGCCATCTACATAATATGCAGGTTTGGAAAGCACATCACCTGTAGCGTAGTTTGTGATTTCGCAGGCCCATACTTCTCTGCCTTCCAGAGTTGTGCAGATGGATGAAACCTTGATAAGGTTTGGATAATCAGCTGAAAGTTCGTTCAGCAGATTGGTAAGTTCTTCATATACATAATAATGATCAAATGGGTATTTTTTCATATCAGTATATCTCCTCTCTAATTTTACTGTATCAGTATACACCCTAAAAAAGTAAAATACAAGTGTTTTACTAATATTTTTGCAAATTATTTGTATAAATTTTAACCATATATGTATAAATAATTGTACTTATGCACAAATCAATCATCACTTTCCTGCGCCTGCTTTGTTTTTTCCACCAGTAATGTAATCAGTTCTGATGATGTGGGCTGATATGTGCCGGACCAGTCAACAGTTTTCCGGAAACGGTTTGATGCCAGTTCCCAGGCGTGGCTGATTGCCGTGCGTATATTCCTTTCAACAGATGCAGCAGATACACCCAGCTTTTCTGCCACTACGCCATAAACGCTGACCATAATATCATTCAGTGCATTTTCATCCTGCAGTGCTATTTCCACCGCCATGATAAGAATTCTGTGGCCTTTGTAATTGCTTGTGATGCCAAGAGAGTGTAGTAAAAGTTCAGTTTCCAACATTATAATTCCCCTTTATTCGCATATACTAATACATTAGCATATTGTCACAGGATTTTCCAGTGTGAGTAACTGTTTTAAGATAAATAAAATCAGATTTTACTGCTTCACTCTTTATCTGTATTCCCTTTATTTTGACTGTAATTACTGCTGCACTGAAAAAGTTGTTCGATATTTAATTCAGTTTTGGATTTCAATTAAATAAATTAAGTTTTATTAATAATTGATAAAAATAATAATCTATTTTCGTGCATTAGTATATTTTTATTATTTTATATTGTGCATTTTGCACAAAAGTTCATCTATTTTATTGTTGACAAAGTCAAAAACATAGTGTATAGTATAGCCATGGTCAGAAAACAAATGACCTTCACTAAAAAACACATTTATTGAAAAGGAGATTATAATTATGGGTGTTGCACTTATTGCTGAAGTAGAAAAATTGCTTATGCAGGCAGAAAAGGATAAAAATAAGAAAAAAGCAACAAAAGATGCATACAAATAACTGCAGCGGGAAAGGAATCATTGAAAGGAAAATAATAACATGTCAGTAAAACTGAATTTTACAATGTTTCTCAAAAAAGCTGCTGAAAGTTATTTGGCAGAGATGTATGAAATATAGTGTACAATACGAAGAATAACCCTTGCTTATACAGGCAAGGGTTATTTTTTGTTTTCACATTTACAAGATTGAAATTAGTAAAAATTGGTATATAATATAACCATAGAGAAATTTATGGAGTAATTTATGGAAAACAAAAAGAAAAGAAACAGACTGATAATATTCGGTGTTGTATGTCTGGTGTTTGTATTTTTTATGAGCAGCTGTATGGGTACTGTGATAAGCGGACTGTCAGGCGGAAATTATTATGAAGAATCACCTGAAGAAAGCTTTGCCATACTGACTATTGCAGGCACTATACAAGCCAGCCCTGACTCCCCTGTGGATTCCTACAGCTACAACCACTCCAACCTGATGAGTTATGTGGATGAACTGATGGAGGACGAAACCAACCACGGCATACTGCTGAAGGTAAACAGCGGTGGTGGCACTGTGTATCATTCTGATGAATTCTATCTGAAGCTGATGGAGTACAAAGAAGTTACAGGCAGACCTATTCACGCTTATTTTGAACAGACTGCAGCATCCGGCGCATATTATATCTCCTGTTCCGCAGACTATATTTCTGCCAACCGCAACTGCTGGACAGGCTCTATAGGCGTTATCCTGTCATACACCAATATGAAAGGGCTGTATGACAAGCTGGGGCTGGAAGAAATCATCATCTCCACAGGAGACAACAAGGGTATGGGTTCTTCCGCAGGTACGCTGACAGATGAACAGAGAGCGATATATCAGTCTCTTGTTGATGAAAGCTATGATGTTTTTACCGGTATAGTTGCAAATGCAAGGGATATGGACATTGAAACAGTGCGCACACTGGCTGACGGACGTGTATACACAGCCACACAGGCAGTGGAAAACGGACTGATTGATAAGGTGGAAAGCTGGGAGGATGCCCTCAGCTTTATGGAAGAAACCACAGGCGTGGAAGGCTATGAGGTTTATTTCCCATCTGATGCCAGCTGGTTTGACTATATTTTCTACAAAATGGAAGATGTAATGCCTGAAAACGAAGTGGAGTCCCTGGAAAAACTGGCGTCTTCACAGCTGGCAGGCGTACCGCTGTATATGTGGCAGCAGTAATTAGGGATATTGCACATAAAAACAGTATATTTTTCAGCAGGGGAAGCAGTGTGCTTTCCTTGCTTTTTTTATTGGTAAAATGTTACTATTAACATAGGTATAACCGTTCAGAATTAAACAAAATCAAGGAGGCTATAATGAAAAACCTTATCGTAGATATTGCTTCTTTGGGTCAGGACGCTCTGGTAAAAGCGCTTGAAAACAAAGAACTGAATATTCTGGGTGTTACAGTTTCACCGGACGTGGAAAATTATGATGACCTGTGCAACCTGAATATCAATGCAGCAAAGGCAGTTTGTGATGTACCTGTGTTCAAAGGTGCACAGCGCCCTATGCTGCTGAAAGATTACATTGCAGGCAAAACCTGTCCGAAGACAGAAACAGCACACAAATTTGCTGAAAAACACGCTGTAAACTTCCTTATTGACAGCGCAAATGAAGTGGAAGATGTGGAAATACTCTGTCTGGGCACATTGTCCAATGTTGCTCTTGCCATACTGAAAGATGAAGAAGCAATGGCAAAAGTAAAAAGAATTTACATCGCAGGCGGCGCTTTGCTGGGTTATCAGACAACCACACCTACATCACATCACAATATTCTGGCAGACGTGGAAGCTGCAGAAACAGTGTTTAAATCCGGTATTGACCTGACACTTATTCCTGCACACATCACAGACAATCTGCCAATGACAGCTGTGGATATTGTACTGGGTGCTGAATGTGAAACCTGGGATGCTTTTTTGACAATGGATATAGGCATCGGCTTTACACGTGGCCAGACAATTATTGACCTTGCAGGCCAGAACCCAATCAACGGTTTCAGAGCCACAGGCAAAAGACACACAGTTATCACTGCTGTTAAATAACGGAGGTAAATATGAGAAGATTTATTATAGATACTGACGCCGCCAGTGACGACCTGGTTGCATGTATACTTGCCCTGCGTGACCCTGGCTGTGTGGTGGAAGCCATCACAATCTGTGCAGGCGTACTGGACCACGCCACAGCCAATGTAAACGGCCGTGTTGCTGTTGAAATTGCAAAACGCGAACAGCCACCTGTTTACACAGGTATGACAAAGCCTCTGTGGCGCGCACCTATGACAGGTGAAAACGCCCACGGCAAAGACGGTCTGTCTGATGTGGGCCTGTCCAAAACAACACTGCCATTTACACCAGGCCACGCTGTTGACAAAATTATTGAAATGGCACTGAAATATGATGACCTGGAAATCATCACATTGGGACCTATGACAAACATTGCCATGGCAGTAATGCTGAATCTGGAAGCAATGAAACGCGT
>CAZYSS010000079.1:0-9762 GCA_964649845.1 uncultured Oscillospiraceae bacterium | reverse complement strand
AATTAGATAGCTCTTGTTACCTTACCAGAGCGAAGACATCTGGTGCATACGTGAATATAACGTGGAGAACCGTCCACGATAGCTTTAACTCTCTTTACGTTTGGTTTCCAAGCTCTGTTAGAGCGTCTGTGTGAGTGAGAAACTTTGATACCGAAAGCCACACCCTTGCCACAACAATCACATTTTGCCATTCTGTTTGCACCTCCTAAAATTTGATAACTATATCATTATAACAGATTGTTTTCCATTTTGCAATAGAAAACAGACATTTTTAATTGCTCAATTAGTTTATCACAAATATACAAGAATATCAAGTACTATTTTTGCAAAAAGTCAATTATTTTTTAAAATTTCCACACATAATTACAATATAATGTAAACAATACTTCAGTTCAGATATGTATATTGTGTTTATAACCAAATATACACTTGAAAAAATAGTCAGAACCACATATAATAATAGTTTAAGGAGAAATATAATATGTTAAAACTCGATATATATACACTGGTGGCACGCGCCATCGTATTACTTACAGCAATTCCTGTCCACGAGGCGGCTCACGCCTGGGTGGCAGATAAACTTGGTGACCCTACAGCCCGTTACCGCGGCAGGCTCACTCTTAATCCTATGGCCCATTTTGACCCTGTAGGCAGCGTGTGTATGCTGCTGACAGGCATTGGCTGGGCAAAGGCTGTGCCTATAAATCCTATCAATTTTGATGACAGAAAAAAAGGTATGGCTATTTCTGCGGCTGCAGGCCCTGCTGCCAACATACTGTTGGCGCTGCTCAGCCTTGTTGCAGCAAAGATTATGATGTACATCGGCTATATGACGGGTTTCGGCCTGCTTATAACAGTGCTGTACACAATCTTTTCAGCTATGTGCAGCATCAATATTTCACTGGCAATATTCAACCTGTTGCCATTTCCACCGTTTGACGGTTCACGCATTTTCAACTATTTCTTAAGCGACAAAATATACTTCAAGATTATGGAATACGAACAGTACATTTTTATTGGTCTGCTTGTATTGCTGTACATCGGTGTGTTTGACCTGCCGCTGGCAATTATCAGCAATGTTGTATATGCAGTGCTGGATAAATTCACATTTGTAGTTGATGCATTTTTCAGACTGATTATCTGATTCACACCACACGTTCAAGGAGATTAAATGAACCGGATTAATTATAAAATTGAAGATTTTGAAGGCCCGCTGGACCTTTTGCTGGTTCTGATTTCCAGGAACAAGATGAGTATTGCCGATGTTGAGATTATAACAATCATCAATCAGTATCTGGCGGTTATCAATGCCACAGATGAAAAAGACCTGGATACTGCCAGCGAATTTATAGATATGGCTGCCCGACTTATCTACCTTAAATCAGTTTATCTGCTGCCAAAGGATGATGAAGGCGAAAAACTGAAAGCGGAACTACAGGGCCAGCTTATTGAATACTCACGGGCAAAGAAAGCTGCCAATATTCTGCGAGACAGATTTATCGGCGACAAACTGTTTCTGCGTCGGCCTATGGAATTCAGGGTGGATAATACCTATAATATTATTCATCCGGTGGAGGACCTTGTCCGCGCATATTCACGCCTTTCAGACCGCAGTCTGCGGCGCACTGCTCCTGTGCAGGAACGCTTTGAGCCTATAGTAAACACTCCTGTGGTGTCTGTAAGTTCAAAGATTTTCAGCCTGCTGAAAGGCCTTATCAGAAAAAATATCAATAATATCCATTCTGCTTTTGCAGGTATGAAAACCAGGAGCGAGGCTGTTGCCATGTTCCTTGCAATTCTGGAACTGGTGCGCGCCAACAGGGTGACTGTTGACAATGAGGGCGGAATGGAAATAGTAAGAAAGGAGAAAGGTGAACAATGACACTGGACCAGTCAATCAGAGCGGCAGAGGCCATAATCTTTGCCAGTGGTGACGGTATGACCTTTGAAGCACTTATGGGTGTACTGGAGGTTGACGAAAAACAGCTGCAGTATATTCTGGATATGCTGAAAGACAGATATTATGACAGCAATTCCGGCATCGTGCTGATACAGAACAGCGATATAATTTCATTCACCACCAGCAAGGAACAGTCAGAGATTGTTCACAAGGCGCTGGCGGTAAAGAAAAATTCACCTCTTTCCAATGCAGCTATGGAAACATTGGCTATAATTGCTTACAATCAGCCCGTTTCCCGTGCTTTTATTGAACAGGTGCGAGGGGTGGACTCCACCTCCAGCGTGCAGACGCTGCTGGCCAGAAATCTTATAGAAGAGGCGGGTCGTCTGGAAATTCCGGGCAGACCGCTCAGCTACAGGACTACAGCCACTTTCCTGCGCAGTTTTTCACTCAATTCCCTGGCAGACCTGCCAAGAATAAAAAGTGAAGCAGAAGACGGTCAGCTGTCTACAGACGACCTGACAACAGAGGAAGATTACAATGACCTTATTGATTAAAATCCTGTCTGTTCTGGGAATTCTGTTGCTGGCAGTATTTCTGCTGGCACTGTGGATAATCCTGGTTCCGCGCCATTTCTGGGTGGAGTGGTGCAAACAGGATGGTCCTGCAGTAAAAATGAATATAGGGCCGTTTAAAATAGGGCTGTACCCGCCGCCGGAGTTCTTCCGGAAAAAAGAGAAAGCTTCACGGGAAAAAAAGGATGCAGACAAACAGCAGAAGGAACATCCTATGCAGGACAAGCAGGAAACCGGTACTCCTGTGAAAGGAGCAACTCCACGGGATAAAGTTAAATTCAACCCTCTGGATGATATACAGCTGTCAATGCAGCTGCTAAAGGATATTGTTTCTGCGGCCAGAGGCATTATGGCAAAGATACTCAAAGCCATAAAATTCCGTGATGTGTCTTTTACAGTGCCTGTACACCACCGGGATGTACACAAAACACAGAAACAGTATGGCATAATTACCAACAGTTTTTATGGTCTGGCAGTATTTCTGCAGAAACATATGCAGATTACTTTCAAAAGTCCTATTTTTGTTGCAGATTTTGCAGGCACATATGGAGACAGCACCTACTTTTATTGCCAGATTACAGCCAGCCCGGTTTTACTGCTTGCAGCAGGCTGGTATGCTTATACACAGTATAAAACAATCATAATAAATCACATAAAGGCGCCAGACGCCACAAAAAAGGAGAATGATAATGGATAAACAGCAAACTGTTCAGGAACTTATGGCCAATACCCTTGGCAAAATGAGAGAACTGGTTGATTCCAACACAGTCATCGGCACACCAATTACAAATGAAGCAGGTGTTACAATTATTCCTGTTTCCAAAATCAGCTTTGGATTTGTTTCCGGCGGCACAGATTTTGCCAACGACAAACAGAAAGACCTTTTTGGCGGCGCTGCATCATCCGGTGCTTCCATCACACCTGTGGGCTTTCTGGTTATCAACGGCACAACTGTAAAATTTATGCAGGTGGCTGAAGGCAACCGGACAATCGACCGTCTTATCAATATGATGCCGGAAGTTATCGACAAAATCGAAAATATGATTGGCAAAAAGAAAGAACCGGAACTTGTACCGGCTGACAAAAACGAAGAAACATTTTAATAATATACTGCAAACTGACGCAGGGGCAATTCACGAATTACCCGTTGATTAACAGCAATTTATATTAAATATTACTATATACAACATCGGAGAAGATATGAGAGATACAAGAATTCAGAAAGCTATGGCAGATATGGGCCTCTGTTCACGCCGCCAGGCAGAACAGATTATCCTTGAAGGCCGTGTAAAACTCAACGGCCGCCCTGTAAAACTGGGTGACAAAATGGATATGCACGCTGACGTTCTGTCAGTTGATGGCCAGACAATCCGCCCGCCTAAACAGAAAGAATACAAATATTATATCCTGCACAAACCACGTGGATATATCACAACAGCAAGGGATGACCGTGGCAGAAAAACAGTTATGGAACTGGTTGCAGACATTCCGGAACGTGTTTATCCTGTCGGACGTCTTGACAAAGACAGTGAGGGTCTGCTGCTGTTCACAAATGACGGCAACCTGGCAAATGCCCTTACACACCCATCACACCAGATTGCAAAAATGTACCGCGTTACAGTTCATCCAAAGGCAGAGGAAGAACAGATTATCGCACTGTCCAACGGTGTTTATCTGGATGACGGTAGCAAAACACTGCCTGCAGTAATCCGCGTTGTGGCTGAAGACGATGAAAGAACAGTTATGGAAATGTCCATCCGCGAAGGTAAAAACCGCCAGATTCGCCGAATGTGTGAAGCTGTTGGTCTGGAAGTGGCACGTCTTTCCAGAAAATCCATCGGTTCTGTTAAACTGGGTATGCTGAAACCTGGCCAGTACAGAGAACTAAAACCAATCGAAGTACAGGCACTGAAAGGTGCAGCACAGAAGGCATCACGCCAGAAAAGACAGAAGAGAGATGAGGACTAAACTATGTATGCTATGAAACCTATTCTGGAACCTGATGTTCTGGATTTACTTAACAACGGCCGCTTTGAAGGTGAAATGGAAGGCTACATCCTGTCAGACGGTGCAGACCTGTTCGGCTGGTCTCTGTTTCGCATTGACGGCGATGTTACAAGCCTGCTGGATATCCTGCCACCAAGCGATATGTTTATGGACGGCCTTATCCGCGCCAGTGTTGCCTATGGTGAAGCACGCGGTGCTACCGGTTTTTCCTTCAACAAGGACAATGAACACTTTATAAAATATAAACGCATCTTCTTTGAGGAAGAAGGGGATGTTATATCCAATGACAAACTGTTTGTTCCTTGCGAAGGCGAAGAATAATTATGAAAAACGACAGACATTATCCTTACTGGCTGGCAGGTATGTCAGCCATTGCAGGTGTACTGGTGGCTTTTGGCATAATCAATATCACAGGCATTACATTGACAGACAATGTTATTCGTGCTCTTGGCATTATTGAAATGTTGGGTATTGTTACAGTGATATATACCACAATAAAGCTGAAAGCAGCGAAGGACAGCGGCAGATATACGAAAACCAAGAATAAGAGAAAATAATCAGAAGCAGGGATGTGACTATCTCTGCTTTTATTGATTTTTGCCTGTTATCTGCTATAATAAAATCATTAATAAATCACAGTTGAAAGGAATATATTTTATGAAAAAAATAATTGCTCTTGTTTTGTCTTTTGTTATGATGCTTTCGTTTACTGCATGTGGCTCACAGTCTGCGGATACAGAAAATGTTTCCGGTATGGGAGTTTCAGCAGAAGTTCTGGAAGCACTTGGTATGTCTGAAGAAGAATTTGCAGCTATGGACAAAGAACAGCAACAGGCTATTATGGATGAAATGGGCCGGGTACTGGAACAGAAAGAACAGCAGGAAAATGACAAACCTGAAAACAAAACATATACACCTGCCGATGTGGAAGGTGCGGGCGAATACAAGGTTGTGCTGGGCGACTATATGAACAGCATCACACTTTATTACAAAGATGGTGTGCTGGTAAAGATAGAAGAAGAATTCCAGAAAAACAGTGAAGAAATGAGAGAATATTCTATTTACGAAGGAGACTCATTGGCTGATTATCAGTTTAATTTTATTGACTGGGATGGTGTGTCTTTACAGGAAATCATTGACGGTATGAAAGACTATGGCGGTTTTGGCAATTATAAAATCTATAAAGCAGAATAAAACATATCAATAAAAGTGAATCAAATCAGACTTTCCTTTGTATCAGGGAGAGTCTGATTTTTATATACGGGGATTATGGTAGCTAAAAAAATATTGTTATACATAATTGTTGTCTTTTTATATCAAATCCGCAAAAACTATTATTTTATTATTAATAACCATTTCACAGATTGACATAATAATCGGAAATAGTGTAAAATATGATATTAATCGGAGGTTTGCTCATTATGATTTACAGTATGACAGGTTATGGCAAGGGAAACCTTGTTTTACACGGAAAAGATATTACAGTAGAAGTAAAAAGTGTCAACCACAAATATTTTGAATACTCCAGCAGAATGTCCCGCTTTTTCAACTTTCTTGACGATAAGATAAAGAAAGAAATTCAGGGGATGATTGCCCGCGGCAAGGTGGAAGTAAGCCTTATGGTGCGTGCAGTTGAAAGCGGTGAAACCAGGATTGAACCTGATGTATTGTTGGCAAAAAGCTATTATGATGCAATGCAGACATTGTCTGACAATCTGGGTCTGCCAAACAATGCAGACATTTTATCTCTTTCCCGTATGGAAGGTGTTCTCACACCGGTAAAAAACGAAGATGACGCTGAAACAATGTGGAACGATGTAAACACAGTTCTCCATATGGCTATGGAAGAATTCCTGGCTATGCGCCGTGCAGAAGGTGAAAAACTGAAATCAGATGTTATGTACAGGCTGTCTGTAATAGAAAATATTGTAAAAGAAATCGAGCAGGCTGCTCCGCAAAGGGTGGAAGCATACAGGGAAAAATTGTACAACAAACTGCAGAATATCCTGCAGGACAAGCAGATAGATGATGCACGTATACTGACAGAAGCTGCAATATTTGCAGACAAAGTGGCTATAGACGAAGAAACCACGCGTATTCACAGCCATATTTCACAGTACCGCAAATTTCTTTCCGGTGACGAGCCAATCGGCCGCAAGCTGGACTTCCTCACCCAGGAGCTGAACAGGGAAACAAACACCATCGGCTCCAAATCCAATGACCTGGCAATTACCAATATGGTGGTTGAAATAAAATCCGAGATTGAAAAAATCCGCGAACAGATTCAGAATATTGAATAGGTGAATTTATGGCAATGCTTAATATAGGCTTTGGCAGTATGATAAGTGCAGACAGGGTTGTGGCGGCACTGGCTCCGGACTCTGCCCCTGTAAAACGAATAGTGTCCAAAGCAAAGCAGGACAAGGTGCTGATAGATGCCACCTTTGGCCGAAAAACAAAAACAGTAATTATTACAGATACAAATCAGATTATCATTTGTGCATTTTCCGCAGAAAGAATTTTCGGCAGTGCCAACGACAGCCTGATTAAATTTATGGAGACAGAAGATGAGTGAAATCGGTAAAAACCTTATTGTAATTTCCGGCCCATCGGGTTGTGGCAAAGATACAGTTGTAAAGCACATCCTTAAAACAGACGAACGCTTTGTTCTCAGCGTATCAGCCACTACAAGAGCAAAAAGACCATACGAAACAGATGGCGTAGACTATATTTTCCTTACAACACAGGAATTTGTAGGCAAAATCGCTGGTGGTGAATTTCTGGAACATACCCTTTATTGTGACAACTACTATGGCACACTTAAAAGCCAGATTGAAGACAGAGTGGCAGAGGGTAAGGTTGTAATACTTGTTATAGAGGTAGAAGGTGCTGCCAATGTTAAAAAGGTATACCCTGATGCCCTGACAATCTTTGTTGCTCCTCCATCACTGGAAGAGCTGGAACGTCGCCTGCGCAACCGTGGCACAGAGGATGATGGCAAAATTCAGCAGCGTATGTTCAAGGCCAGCGAAGAACTGGGTTTCAAGAGCAGCTATGACTACATAGTAGAGAACAACTTTGTAGAACAGTGTGCACAGTCTATCATCAGCATTTATGACAGCGAAAAATAATTAACGAAAGGGGTGGCTTTATGTTGACAGCAGGAGTAGCGGTTGATAAAGCCACTCTTGATTTTGACAGGATTTTTTCATATACAATACCTGATATTTTTAAAGATGAAATAAAAACAGGCTCCATTGTGCTTGTACCTTTCGGCAGGGGGGACCGCCTGCGTATAGGAATTGTGCTTTCACTGCAGGAAAATGAAGACGTTTCCAGGCTGAAAAGCATAGTGGATGTGAAAAACGAAGACCACACCATCACTCCATACGCGCTTTCCCTTATAAAGCATTTGAAAGAAACCACTTTCTGTACCTGGTATGAGGCGGTAAAGACGGTTATACCATATGGTGCACTGTATAAAATTGATGGTCAGTTTCTTTCAAAACAGCTGGTGCGCCACCTGAAAACAGTTTACACAGCCAACACAGAATTTGATAAAAACAGCCTGAAAACAGCCAAACAAAAGGCTGTGTTCGACTATCTGCGTACAGGCTTTTATGATATAAAACAGATTGCACAGGCCACAGATACCACCAAAGCTGTGGTGGATAATCTGGTAAAAGCCGGTGCAGTCATTTCAAAGCAGCAGGACAGAAACACATCTGCCTATGCACATATACAGCAGTGCAGGGGAGATGTTACATTGTCAGACCAGCAGCAAAAGGTCTATGAGAAAATTCTGTCCATCAATGACGGCAAGACACACCTGCTTCACGGTGTTACATCATCGGGCAAAAGTATGGTGTTTATAAAGCTTATACAGCACACCCTTGCCATTGGTGGCAGTGCTATGGTGCTTGTGCCGGAAATATCCCTTACACCGCAGATGATACGTCTGCTGAAGGAATATTTCGGCGATACAGTCAGCGTTATTCACTCCCGGCTGTCCCACACAGAGCGTCTGCTGCAGTACAACAGGGCTTTGAGCGGCCAGTCCCGTGTTGTTGTGGGTACACGCAGCGCAGTGTTCACACCGCTGAACAACCTGCAGCTGATTATAGTGGATGAAGAACACGAAAAAAGCTTCAAATCAGAATCAGCACCCCGCTATTCTGCAATACGTGTGGCACAGTATGTAGCACGTACCACAGGTGCAAAACTGGTGCTGGCCAGTGCCACACCAAGTATAGAAAGCTATTATCTTGCAAATAATGGCTATTACCATCTGCACACAATGCCCCAGCGCTATGCAGGCCTGCCACTGCCGCAGGTGGAAATAATTGATATGGCACAGCAGGCCATGACAGGGGACACAGGTCCTGTGTCAAATGTGGTACTGCGCTATCTGGCAGAAAATATAGTAAACGGAAAACAGAGTATTATCCTTATCAACCGCCGTGGATATTCCACTGTAGGTGTGTGTAAGGAATGCCGCCAGGCTATCAAATGTGATGACTGCTCTGTAAATCTGGTAAAGCACAAAAAACAGAACAGACTTATGTGCCATTACTGCGGCAGAGTTTATCCTGTGGTGGAAACCTGCCCTGAATGTGGCGGAGAAATCAGCTATAGCGGCTTTGGCACTCAGCATATAGAAGAATATATACAGGCGGCAATTCCTGCTGCCAGAATACTGCGTATGGACGCAGATACCACGGGCCGGGCAGACAGCCACGAAGAAATGCTTGAAGCTTTTGGCAAAAAAGAGTATGATATATTGATAGGTACCCAGATGGTGGCAAAAGGTTTGGATTTTGATGACGTGAATATGGTGTGCGTTCTGGGCATCGACTCAATGCTTAATCACCCGGGTTATAATTCCAATGAACAGGCTTTTAACCTTATCACACAGGTTATTGGCCGTGCAGGCAGACGCACACGGGGAGCAAAGGCAGTTATACAGACCTATGACAGTTACAATCCTGTTATCAGTATGGCGGCAAATCAGGATTATACAGCTTTCTACAACAGCGAAATTGCATACAGAAAGCTGAATACCTATCCGCCGTTCTGCACAATGGTTACAGTGGCGTTTACACACACGTCAGAAGCCACTGCTGCAAAGGATGCACGCTCATTTCTGAACATTATCAAAAAGGAAATAAACAACCATAATGTTCCGGTTGTAGTACTGGGGCCCGTACCGTTTGATGTGGCTATGGTCAGCAAAACCTACCGCTGGCGTCTATCCATCAAATGCAGAAACAACCCTGCTTT
>CAZYSS010000078.1:4701-9788 GCA_964649845.1 uncultured Oscillospiraceae bacterium | reverse complement strand
TCCTGTCTCTTTTTAGCATATGGGTTTTTGGAGTTCTGTTTGTTTTTGTTGCCGAACTTCTGTTTGCCGCCCTGCTGATTTTTTCTCTGGCCGCCGCCATAGTTCTTTGTACCTGCAAGTTCATCGTATTTTTCGTTGAACTTATCCATATTTACATTGGACTGACGTGTATCAACAGTAACTGTAACAAATTCCTGTTTTGCAACTTCCTGTTTTTCAGCTTTCGATTTTTTGTTTGTTTTTGTTTCAACAACTGTGCCATCTGCACGTTTCAGCGGTTCATTTGGGTTATGAGGCTGTTTTGATGCAGCTGGTTTTGTAGTCTGCTGTGCAGGTTTCTGCTGTGCAGCTGGTTTTGCTTCCTGTTTCTTTGACTGCTGACGGTTGTCACGGTTGTCTTTTCTGTTGTCCTGGCGGTTATCGCGTGTTTCTTTTGCAGGACGTGCAGGTTTATCAGCCTTTGGTGCTTCTTTTGCATCTTTAGCAGGTTTTTTGTCCTGTTTTGGCTGTTCTTTTTTAGGCTGTGAAGCAGCTTTCTTTTCTTCTTTTGCTGCTGGTTTTGTTTCCTTTTTAGGTTCAGCCTTTACTTCTTCTTTTTTATCAAGGTATGTGGCAATATTGTCGATTTTACCCTGCTGTGAATACAGTTCAAAAGCGATGTTTGCCTGTTCTTCTGTAAGAACTGTGGATTTTTTTATTTCTGTACCAAGAACTTCGCTGAGCTGTGTCAGTGTAGTTTTGGCGTTAAGGTTAAAATCAGATATAAGGTCGCTTGCTTTATATTTAATTACCATTTACAACTCTCCTTCTGTTTCTTTTATTGCATTCTGTGCCAGTTTTGCCAGATTTTCATCTGTGACTGCCAGAATACCTGTCAGTCTGCCTACAACCTGAGAAAACTCAAATTGGGTAAGACCTGTATTGTAAACATCTGTGATATCTTCACAAAAGTATTTGACTCTCTTAATTGTTTTTTCGCTCAGGTCATCTGCGAGAAATACGATATAGGCTTCGCCACGGATAACAGCTGTTTTCACCCGGTCAAATCCGCTGATAAGCTTGCCGGATTTTTTTGCCAGGGAAAGAGCAAACATAAATTTATTCATCTGCTGTAATCTCCTGTTCCAGACGGGCATAAATTTCTTCGCTGATAGCTGTTTCAAAGGCTTTTTCCAGTCTTTTGCCTTTGATGGCAGCTTTCAGACATTTGATGTCATTGCAGATATATGCGCCACGGCCCGGTTTTTTGCCTGTCATATCGATAGAAATTTCACCTTCGGCATTTCTTACCACTCTGATAAGTTCTTTTTTATCTTTTGAAGTGTTACAGCCGATGCATTTTCTCTGTGGGATTTTTCTGATAGCCATAATGTCACTCCTTTTCTGTATTATTCGCCGAAGTAGCCGCTTTCAGGATGGATATCAATACTATAGCCTGTTAAGCGTGCTGCAAGACGAGCGTTCTGACCTTTGTTGCCAATGGCAAGGGAGAGCTGTTCGTCAGGTACTGTTACACGGCAGGATTTTGGCTGCTGTGAAAGGATTTCAACACTTACTACTGCAGATGGTGACAGTGCAGCGCTGATAAATTCTGCTGGGTCTTCGCTCCATTTTACGATGTCGATTTTTTCGCCGCCAATCTGTGCGATTACATTTTCTACACGGCTGCGTTTTGTACCGATACAAGCACCGATAGCATCAACATTTTCGTCTTTTGACCATACAGCCATTTTTGTTCTTGCGCCAGCTTCACGGCTGATAGCTTTGATTTCTACTGTGCCGTCATAGATTTCTGGTACTTCCAGTTCAAACATTCTGCTTACAAAGCCTGGATGTGTTCTGGAAAGCATAATTTTTGGACCACGATCTGTGGAGATAACGTCTACAACGTATACTTTGATGTGGTCGCCTGGTTTAATTTCTTCGCCAGGAATCATCTCTTCTTTTGGAAGAACAAATTCGTTGGAGCCAATCTGCAGGATGGCAGCACCGCTCTTTTCGCTGATTCTCTGTACCACGCCTGTAACCAGTTCTTTTGCTTTGCCCTGCATATCTGCAAACAGCTGTGCTTTTTCAGCTTCTTTGATACCCTGACGGATAACATTTTTAGCTGCGCCGATTGCAATATAGCCGAAATCTTTTGTTTTCAGTGGAATCTGCAGAACTGTGCCCAGTTTTACTCTGGCTTTGATTTTCTTTGCATCTTCCAGAGAGATTTCTGTATCTGGATCGTATACTTCTTCAACAACTGTTTTCAGAATTACAACGGAAAAGTTTTTCTTTTCTGCGTCAACCAGTACGTTTACGTTGCCTTCGTAACCAAGGTCTTTTTCTACTGCTACTTCCATAGCTTTTGTGATTTTTTCCAGCAGTACTTCTTTTTTAATGCCTCTTTCTTTTTCAATAACGTCAAGGGCTTCAAAAAATTCTTTATTCATTTTTCCTGTATCCTCCTAAAATAATCCTTCGTCATCACACAGTTTTACATAGGATGTTTCTTTTACAACTACATCCACAGACACACCGTCTTCTTTTTCGATTGTGATAACGCCGTCGTTATATGCTGTAAGGGTTCCTTTTACTTCTTTTACACCGTCAACTGCACGGATAAGACGTGCCAGCACAACCTGACCCATCTTCTTTTCAAAGTGGAAAGGCTTGGTAAGTTTTCTGCCAAGACCGGCGGATGAAACTTCAAAGTTATAGCTCTGTTTGATTGGGTCGGCTTCGTCAATCAGCGGGTCAACTGCACGGGACACAGCCACACATTCATCAATGAAAACACCTTCGTTGTCTTTGTCGATGAGAATTCTCAAAACCCAGTCCGGACCTTCTTTTTCAAAAGTAACGTCCCATAAGATAAGACCCTGTTCTTCACAGATTGGTCTTGCAAGTTCTTCTACAATATCTGTTGCTTTTCTTCCTTTAGCCAAAGCAGATTTACCTCCGTTTATTTTTCTAAAAATAAGAGAGTGGGTTTCCCCACTCTCCTTTGCTTAAAGATTAATTTACGCTACATATAATATCATATATTTTGTGATTTTGCAATAGTTTTTGTGTAATTTTTTGAAAGTTTTGCTGAAAAACAAGGAAATTTACGGCAAATTACTGTTCTTCAAAATAAGGTCGCCAGTCTATTTCTGCTTTCTTTTCAATTTCCGGCAGATATGGGGCAATCCGTGTGTTATATTCTTCTTCTGTGACAGATGTACCATCCACAGAAAAAGAGCCGTTCCACTTGTTAAAAGTTTTTTCAGTACAGCTGCCGTCTTTTTCATAAATATAAAATCTATGTGTCAAGTCTCTGCCATTGTAACCAATCATACCATTGCTGAGTATTTCTATTCTGCCGTTCATAGTCCACATCGGTGGTGTGTCAAACTGCACTAACTGCCCGTCAATATATGACCAGATTTCATTGTCGCTAAAATAACCCTGACGGATTTCCAGTATTAGTTCCGGCATATTATCGCCGTTCATATCAAACAGGCCATAATTATCTACATAATTCATACGATATAAATCATAATTGAAATCATAGAATTTATCGGACAGCAATTTATTATATGCTTTAACAGCAGAATGGTCATCCATTTCATACAGCTGTATAAAAGGCTGGTTATTCGGTATGCCAACTACTGCATGCCAATATGTCATCCAATCCAATTCAACTTCATTTTCCCACGCTGACAGATAAGGACCTGCCAGCTGATTAAATTCTTCTTCGGTAACATCCTGCCCCATAAACATATACTTTTGTGGTGGGTCAACAAAAAAGCTGATTCTTGTTGCTGTGCCGTTTTTATCATATTCTAAAAATGTAAAAGTTGTCCCTGTGGAAGAACTGCGGGAAGCCAGCATACCATTGACAAGAATTTTTGTAGGTCCGTTGGTAGCGCTGTGTCCGGTATCTTCCCACCATTCTATTTTGCCTTCATCTCCATTTACACTGCCGACAAAAATATGATAAAACCTGGATATTATCAATTCGGGAATATCATCCCCGTTCATATCATAAAAGCAGAAAGAATCTATAAGTTCTGTATGTTCTGCTGTATAGGCAGCACCCAGATAGGTCTTGTAAATGCGCATAGCATTGTTGTATTCATCACTTTTTGTGCTGTCAAACGGCATAATACCATCTTTTACATACCGTCTGAATTTTGTATCCGAGCTGTACTTATTTGATGGTGGATTCATATCCAGCTTTGAACTGCTTTGTAGTGCAGAACTGATGTCGGTAACTGATGAAGACCGCTGTACTGAACTGCTGTTTTCCACAACTGATGATGACTGCGGCACAGAACTTGACTGCCCTGTGGTACAGCCGCAGAGCAGGAGTGAAAATATTAAAAACAGCGACAGCAAACGATTCATATATACACCTCTCAATAGCATTATTTTACTATTTGTCAGAAGCTTATTCAATAATTGTGACAGTTTTATTATTAAAAAAATATAAAGGGGACAATGTGAGCATTGTCCCCCTACGGAAAATTCAGTTGAATATCTGCATTACACAGACAAATTATAAAAGTAATAGTTTGCAACTACACTATCATATACAGAATGTTATACACAACAGCTATACCAATAAACTCCGCAAGTGAAAGAACAATAACTGCCGCATAATTTTTTAATTTTTTAGAATTTTTTGCATTTATAAAAAAGTACAAAATTATACCCATAATCAAAAGCATAGTATGCAACGAATTAAAATTGTTTGGAAACCTAAATACAAAAGATTTCTTCATCTCATATAATGCTTCGGCAATAAACGTGGCTGGCAACAGATTTTTCTGGAACAGATTGAAATTTTTGTTGTTTACAGGATAGACAATAAGTCCCCATATCAAACCAAAAACAGCACCGATAACAATCCATAGCATATCGTAGCTATCCAGCCCGCTTACACCGTTTTTCATTATTCGTGTAATATGGTAACCGGTAAAAATCCCCATAAGAGACAGTGTACTGTTCAAAACTGCATTTTTGCGGTTATTGCTTTTCACTGCACAAAAATAAGGGATGAGCAACCACATAGGTATTGATGATAAAAAAGTGCCAATCAAATTATTCCGGTTTGT
>CAZYSS010000078.1:0-4691 GCA_964649845.1 uncultured Oscillospiraceae bacterium | reverse complement strand
CCGGTATGCCCTGTATATCAATATCCTGCTAATACCGTAAGATATCCCCGATAATAACCGCCAACAACGGGTTCTCATTTAACACACCCATTCGCCGTTTTCAAACAGCAGGACTGTTTTGCCGTTTTCGCAGGTGCCTGTAATTTTCATATCAGCAGAGCCAATCATAACGTCTTCGTGTACAACAGACTGGTTTACGCCTTTTGCCAGCAGCTGTTCTTCAGTCATTTTTTCGCCGCCAACAACTGTGCCAGGATAGCCTTCGCCAAGGGCGATATGGCAGGCAGCATTTTCGTCAAACAGGGTGTTGTAGAAAAGGATATTTTCTTTGTTGATAGGGCTGGATGCGGAAACAAGGGCAACTTCGCCTATACGGCAGGCGCCTGCATCTGTTTTCAGCAGGCTTCCCAGCAGGTCTTTGCCCACCTTTGCATCAAAGTCCACAACTTTGCCATCTTTGAAAGTGAGAACAAAATCTTCAATCAGGCTGCCGTTGTAAACATAAGGCTTTGTGCCGTAAACCACACCGTTTACCCTGTCTTTATGCGGTGCTGTAAACAGTTCTTCTGTAGGCATATTAGGGATAAATTCTACACCTGCTTCGCTGTATTCGCTTACGCCGCCCCACAGGCGGTCTTCTGCCAGACCTACATACAGGTCTGTGCCGTTGGCTGATTCAAAATGAACTTCTGTCAGCTTCATTTCATTGATTCTGTCACGGCGGATAGCGGCTGTTCTGGCATATTCTTTCCAGTTTTCCACTGCATCGCCTTCAACACGGCTTACCTTGAAAATTGTCTGCCACAGTTTTTCCACTGCTTCGTCAGCCGGTAAATCAGGGAAAACCTTTTTTGCCCAGCCCTTGCTTGGCACAGCAATAACACACCACTGTATACGGGATGCCATAGTGTAGGAGCGGTATTCTGCCAGGGCGTTCATTCTTGCAATGGATGCGGCATTGATTTTTTTCATATCAAGACCTTTGTAGATTTCAGGGTCAGAGCCTGTGATGGACAGGATGGCGGCGCTGCCCTCTGATTTGATGTACTGCAGGTAGGATTCCTGTATCCATGGTTTCACATCACAGAGAACTTCCTGCCGTGTTCTGTCCATTTTGATACGGGACAGCTGCTCGTCAGACCAGTTTACCACCACTTCCCTTGCACCTGCATCATAGGCAGCTGTGGCACAATAATGCACCAGGTCTGCCGCTGTGATAGGGGCATTGATAATAAGTGTTTGGCCCGGCTGGATATTTACACCGGCCTTTACAGCCATTTCGCCATATTGTTTAAGCAATGTGTTATTCATAATTAAAACCTCTTTAATATTAATGAATATATTTTAACACAAATCATAAAGGTTAAACAAGATGTGTTGTTCTTTAATATTTGGTATCCAAATTATTAAGAATTTCTTAAATTTATCGAAAAACGATAAATTTTACTTGAAAATCAATAACACAAATGCTACACTATAACCAAATAAAGCTACAGGAGCAAATGTTATGGAATGGAATAAAGACAAAAGCGTTTGGCTTTCCAAAATATGTATAAAAATTTTTACTGTTACAATGATTGTTGTAGCTGTTTTTGCACCAAAGATATTTTCAGCTCTGATAGAAATAAGAACAGCATATCTGGGCGGCACCCTGCCATATTTTCTGACAAGCACATACACTCTGTGTGTCCCTGCAACCATAGCTCTGCACGGGCTGTGGCAGCTGCTGGACAACATTGAAAAAGGCGATGTGTTCATAGACAAAAATGTGCAGATTCTGCGTATGCTGTCCTGGGCCTGTATTTTTGCAGGGGGTATCTGTCTTATAAGCAGTGTGTACTATATGCCGTTTCTGATTATTGCCGCTGCTGCAAGCTTTGTGGGACTGCTTCTGCGCGTTGTAAAAAATGTATTTGCGCGGGCGGTGGAAATCAAAGAAGAAAGCGACTATACAATTTAGGCGGTGATGATATGTCAATTATAGTAAACATTGATGTGATGATGGCAAAAAGAAAAATCAGCGCCGGGGAACTGGCAGATAAAATTGGCATTACACCTGCCAATCTGTCCATTCTGAAAAACAACAAAGCAAAAGCCATACGTTTTTCCACACTGGAGGCGCTGTGCAAGGCACTGGAGTGCCAGCCTGCGGATATTCTGGAATTTGTGGATGATTAGATAAATCATCCTTTATATAGCATCGTTTACAACTGAATATATTTTCTGAAAGGAGTAATCTTATGAATGAAAATACACGCACATCTATGGAAAATGCCATAGGTGAAATTAAAGTCAGCCAAAAATCTGAATTGCCTGTCAAAATATATACAAAAACTGACAGTTTATTCAGTATCATATACATTGCATTGGGATATCTGTTTGTGCGATGGTTTTTCTTTGACACCTGGTACACAAACTTTGACTACACTCTGCCGATATATACAATTATGTATGTTTTTACCGTTGTGATGTACGCCAGAAGTAAAGGCAGACAGATAAGCAAGGAAAGTATTTTCTGGATTTGTGTTCTTGCCGCAGCTGCAATACTGTTTAAAATTGAAAACTATTTCCGTCTGCTGACTGCAATTTTTGTAGCTGCATATTTTACTGCCCTGTGCGGTAACAGCCTGTACAGCAGCGGCACATCATCATATATTGCTATGGATATTTACAACTGCTTTATTGCCCTGCCTTTTGCAAATTTCTTTTCTATATTCCCTGCCATTTTCAATCTTTTCAAAAGAAAGAAAAAAAGAGAGAAAATCACCATCTCTCCTGCTGTATGGGGTGTGGTGCTGGCAGCTGTGGCCCTGTGGTTTATACTTCCGCTGCTGGTGGCAGCTGACAGCAACTTTTTAAGCGGCGCAAAGGAATTTATAGAATATCTGGGCGGAATGCTGTTTGGCAGCTTTGATTTGACCACCATTGTGATACATCTGATATTTGCCACACCTGTGACCTGTTATCTTTATGGCCTGGCATACGGCAGTATGAGCGAAGAAAAATACGGCATCTTTGAAAAAGCTGATGTAGACACAACACGCCACAAAATGCGCATTTCCCCTGCCCTGACGCTGAAAGTTTTTCTGTATATCGTCTGCTTTGTATATATACTGTTTATTGCACTGCAGGCAGAATATCTGCTGGGGGCATTTATGGGCAGGCTATACAGCGGCATGACATATGCACAGTATGCCAGGACAGGCTTTTTTGAACTGTGCAATGTGGCAAGCATAAATCTGTCTTTACTGATGATATCCAATCTGCTGATAAAACAGGATGAATACAGGGCGATAAAGCTACCGATGACTGTATTATGCATATTGTCCTTACTGCTGCTGTCCACCGCTACTGCCAAAATGGCAATGTATATCTGTGCATATGGGCTGACAGTAAAACGAGTGATAAGCACAGTATTCCTGCTGTGGCTGATTATAGTGTTTGTGATGTGTATCATCAGAATTTACAAGCCGTTCAATCTGGTAAAAGTGGCTGTGATAACAGGTGCAGTGATGTTCTGTATACTGTTCAGCTTTGATATAGGTCTGCACAGCCATAAATTCAATGAGAAATATGGGTTTAACGAAGAAGCAGTCGAAAAAGAATATTACACAGGTCTTATCCTACCTAATGCTGAAAATGTTGAAAAAATACATTGCACATATTTTTCCAATGATAAGCGCGTTGAGTTTGAAATTGATTCTCCTATGGATATTATGTCTATATTAGAAAAAGCGACTGAAACAAACAGACAATCTGTACAGGATTTTCCTGTAGCAAATGAATATTACCAGCTGAATATTATCTGCCCTGATTATGATTGCCTGACAATTTTTATATACCAGTATAATGGCTATTTCTACGCAGAACAGCCATATCAGGCTATATGCGAGTGTAACTACGACTGGGACGAAATATTTTTAAATTATTACGATATAACAGAGATTTTTTAAAATAATGTTCCTTTCCATCAATATTGACTTTTACCCCGTTTGAATATACAATATAACTAACAATTCAACTAACAATTCAAAGAGGTACATTATGAAAGCAAGAATTCCAAAACACAGAGAATTTATTATAGAAATTGCAGAAGATTATGAAAAAGCTGATGAATGCTGGGCAAAACTGCAGGAAATTATGGATGAATACAAAAAACAGGGCAAATCTGTTTACACAAAAACATTTATCGAAGACAACGAAGATAAAGTAAAAGCCCTGCAGGAAATCTACGAATTCACATACACAATCGAAGAAAGATAATTTTTAAAGCAGGCGTATTAAATTCGCCTGCTTTTGTTTTGCTTGGAGGTAAATATGAAACTTTTTGACAGCCACGTGCATTACGAAGATGCAATGTTCAAAGATGACCGCTACGAAAGGCTGGACCATTTAAGAAATACAGATGTGAAATTTATTCTCAACTGCTGTAGCGATGTGGAAGTGTTTGACACAGTTATGGATATAGTGGACAAATATGATTTTGCATACGGCAGTATCGGTATTCATCCACACTGGACAGAAGAAACACCGGATGACTATCTGGACAGAATCAGGGAACTGGTAAAGCACCCTAAAATTGTAGCCATCGGCGAAATGGGGCTGGACTATTTCTGGAACGAGCCAAAGGATTTGCAGGAAAGAATATTCAGAGAACAATTGGAACTGGCAAAAGAACTGGATATGCCTGT
>CAZYSS010000077.1:0-9858 GCA_964649845.1 uncultured Oscillospiraceae bacterium | reverse complement strand
AAAGACGCCAACGTAAAAGCTATGCTGGACATCAAAAACAACTTTGGCACAGCTGTAGGCTACTCTGACCATACTCTTGGTCTGGAAGCACCTCTGGCAGCAGTTTCCCTGGGCGCAACAGTTGTGGAAAAACACTTTACACTGGATAAAACAATGGAAGGCCCTGACCATCAGGCATCTATGTCCCCTGACGAACTGGTAGCCCTTGTAAAAGCTATCCGCAACACAGAAATCGCCCTTGGCGACGGTGTGAAAAAAGTTACAGAATCAGAAGCAAAGAACAAGGACATCGCAAGAAAATCCATCGTTGCAAAAGTTCCTGTAAAAGCAGGCGAAGTTTTCACAGAAGATAATATCACAGTAAAACGCCCTGGCAACGGCATCAGCCCAATGCGCTGGTACGAAGTTCTGGGCCAGGTTGCAAAACGTGACTTCTCTCTGGACGAACTGATTGAACTGTAATAATCAACAAAATCACGTAGGGGACGGCCTCCCGGACGTCCCGTAAACGGGCGAACAAAGAAGCGTAGCGACTGAATGGTTTTGGCGGAAGCCAAAAACGCGCGCTTGTCATGCGAGCGTAGTGGTGTACCTTACGGAATGTGAGATGCCCCTGCTACTGCGTAGGGGCGGTTATTAACCGCCCGAAAAAACGGACAAGACTGTTCCGTAAACAATCCACATCAAAAGGATTTAATTATATGAAAAAAATTATGGTTGTCACATCCACCCGCGCAGACTATGGTCTGCTGCGCCCGGTGGTGAAAAGAATACACGAAAGTGACAGACTGGAATTATGCCTTGTTGCCACAGGTACTCATCTGATGGAGCGCTTCGGCAACACAGTGCAGGAAATTGAGGATGACGGCTTCCCTATAGCCCACCGCATTGATATTATGAAATTCGGCAGCGGTGAATATGAAACAGCACAGACCATCGCCTATACCGTGCAGGCTTTCAGCGAGTTATTGATGAAAGACCGCCCTGATATGATCATTGTGCTGGGGGACCGCTACGAAATGTTTGCTGTTGCCACAGCAGCGGCAACCTTGTCTGTGCCGCTGGCACATATTTCCGGCGGAGATGTAACTGTGGGTGCGAAGGATGATTTTTACCGCCACTGTATGACCAAAATGGCAAATCTCCATTTTCCATCCTGCCCGGACAGCACAAAACGTGTTATACAGCTGGGTGAAAATCCTGCCACAGTACACAATGTGGGCGGCCTTGGCAATGAAAATATCCACAATGTGCCTCTGTTAAGTCTGGAAGAGCTGGAAGAAAGTCTGGGATTTGAAAACCTGGTGCCTTTTGCCCTGATTACATATCATCCTGAAACACAGAAAGGCACAAAACCGACTGAAGAAATGGCAAAACTGCTGTCTGCCCTTGATGAAACGGACATCAATCTGATTTTTACCAAATCAAATGCAGATGCCGGAGGGGAAGAGCTGAACCGGATGGTGGACGAATACTGCCGGAAGAATTTCCACAGAGCAAAAGCGTTTTTCTCTCTGGGGCTGAAACGCTATCTGTCCGCTATGAAATATACCAGTCTTGTGTTGGGCAATTCATCTTCCGGTGTGGTGGAAACCCCTGCCTTCGGCACACCTACAGTAAACATAGGTGACAGGCAGAAAGGCCGCTTTATCGCAGAGAATGTGGTGCAGACCACAGGGGAGAGGGATGATATTCTCCGTGGCATCAGACGTGCCCTGTCTGCTGAACACAGACAAATCTGCAAAAATGTGACCAACCCTTATTACGCAGGCTGTATCGCCAGCGAAGAAATAGTAAAAACCGTAACAGAATATGTTTACGCTGACAACAATACAATAAAAACATTTTATGACTTATAAAGGAGAAAAGCTATGAAAGCACTTATCGTAGGTCTTGGCTCAATGGGCAAAAGACGCATCCGCCTGCTGAAAGGTATCGACCCAACTGTTGAAATCATCGGTGTTGATATGACTGCCCAGCGCCGTGAACAGGTGGAAGAAATGGGCCACAAAACATACTCCAGCATCACAGAAGCTGCAGCAGAAAAACCGGATGTTGCATTTGTATGTACAGCTCCACTTTCACACTATGTTATTATCAAGGAATTGCTGGAAAACAAAATCAACACTTTCACAGAACTGAACCTTATCAAAGACGGCTATGAAGAACTGATGGCTCTGGCTGAAAAGAACGAAACTGTTCTGTTCCTGTCCAGCACAATGCTGTACCGCGGCGAACTTACATACATTGATGAACAGGTAAAAGCGTATGACAAACCTGTTACATACATCTACCACGTTGGTCAGTACCTGCCTGACTGGCACCCATGGGAAAGCTACAAAAACTTCTTTGTAAGCAACAAACGCACAAACGGCTGCCGCGAACTGTTCGGCATTGAAATGCCTTGGATTCTGCGCACATTCGGCCCTGTAAAAGACCTGTACTCCGTTTCTGACAGACTTACAAACCTGGAAATCGACTTTGACGACAGATACTTTGTAACTCTTACCCACGAAAACGGCACACGCGGTGTTATTATGGTAGATGTGGTTGCTGCAAAACCTGTTCGCAATCTGGAAGTTTTGGGCGAAGGCCTGCACCTGTTCTGGGAAGGCAACCCTAAAGCCCTGTACAAATTCAACAATGAAACAAAAGAAAAAGATTTCATCAACACATATGAAACTTTTGAACACGACAGCCGTTATTCCGACAACATTGTTGAAAATGCTTATGTTGACGAAATGCAGAATTTCCTGAATGTAGTTGCAGGCAAGGAAGAACCAAAATATTCCTATGAAAAAGACCTGTACACAATCAGCATTATGGACAGAATCGAGGGCATTGAATAATGAAAGTTTTATTTGTAGGTATCGGCTCCATCGGCACACGCCATCTGCGCAACCTGCACACAGTTGCAGCTGAAAGAGGTCTGGAACTGGATGTTACAGCCCTGCGCTCATCTCCACGCGCCCTGCCTGAAGATGTTGCCGCTCTTATCAACAACCAGATTATGGCTCTGGACGACACAGTTTATGACCTGGCATTTATCACAAACCCAACCACACTGCACTACAATGCGCTGAAAGACCTGAAAGGCAAAGCTAAATTCTTCTTTATCGAAAAACCGATTTTTGAAGATTCCATCTATGATATTGATGAACTGGGCCTTACAGACGACAATGCATATGTTGCCTGCCCGATGCGCTACTGCGGCGCTTATATGAAGCTGAAAGAAATTCTGAAAGACGAAAAACCATTCTCTGTAAGAATTATCTGCTCCAGCTACCTGCCAGGCTGGCGCCCAACACAGGACTACCGCAAAAACTACTCCGCTATCAAAGCTCTTGGCGGTGGCGTAACTATTGACCTTATCCACGAACTGGACTATATGACAGACCTGTTCGGCTTCCCTGTGGAAAGCTACAACTTCAAAGGCACATACTCCAATCTGGAAATCGACTCTGACGACCTGTCTGTTTACATTGCACGCTATCAGGACAAACTGTGCGAAGTTCATCTTGACTACTTCGGCCGCCAATACCGCCGCACTTGCGAAGTGTTTGTGGCAGACGGCACTATCGAAGCAGAATTCGGCCAGGGCAGCGTAAAACTGGCAGACGGCACAGTTATCAACTGCAATGAAGAAGCAAATATGCGCTTTGTACGTGAAATGAGAAACGTTCTGGACATTATGGACGGCAAGGCAGAAAATATCAATACTCCAACAAAAGCCAACAAAGTGCTGGCACTGACACTGGGCAAGGAGGCATAATATGAAAAAAGTTCTTATTACCATCTGTGGCCGTGCAGGCAGTAAAGGCTTCAAAAACAAAAACCTGAAAACATTTCTGGACAAACCGCTGGTTTACTATACACTGGCATCTGCTTTCAACTTTGCAGACACAGTGAAAGATGCACAGGTGGATGTATGCCTGAACACAGACAGCGTTGACCTGACAAATCTTGTTCTGGACAAATATCCTGAAGTTTTCGCCATAAAACGCCCTGAAGAACTGGGTGGTGATACTGTGCCTAAAATGGCTGTGTTCCAACAGTCACTGCGTTATATGGAAGAAAAGCAGGGCTATGAATACGACTATCTTATAGACCTTGACATCACCAGCCCTCTGCGCCAGATAAATGATGTTCTTGGTGCTTATGAACTTAAAATTGCACATCCTGAAAGACAGCTGTCTATTTCCGGCTGTCCATCCCGCCGCAGCCCATATTTCAATATGGTTAAAGAGGAAGATGGCAAAATCAAAAAAGCTATAGACAGTGTATGGTACACAGCACGTCAGCAGGCCCCTGCAGTTTATGACCTGAACGCTTCCATCTATGTGTTTGACGCTGAATTTTTGAAAAACAACACAACAGGCAATATCTGGGAAGCAGACTGGGTGCTTTATCAGATGAAGGATACAGCTGTGCTGGATATTGACAGCGAAGAAGACTTTGAAATGATGCAGCTTATCGGCTCTTACCTGTTTACAAAGGTAGACGGCTTCAAAGCAGTAAAAGATTTAATCAGATAATTTATAAAACACAGAAAGACGGGGACACCCCGTCTTTTTTGTTGTGTAATAATATATACTTCCTGTCATTACGAGCATAGCGAGGAATCGCACGCAAACACTGTCATTCTGAAGCGTAATTCCACTGAAGAATCCCCTGCACATACTATGGCTTTTACGCACCGCCATCTGCTGATTTTTTGTTTTATTTTACGGAAAATTATGGTAAAATTTAATTGATATATGAATGGAGGTGCTTTATGAAAAAGCTTTTATCACTGTTTTTGGCGGTTGTATCTGTGCTGTCAGGTTGCAGTGCTCCCCGGAGCAGCTGGTCTGCAGATTCACAGCCGGTTATTTCTTCTACAGTTTATACAGATGCTACATTTATGGAACGGATAGAGCAATCACTGGGGAGCGACTTTCTTACATATATTTCTGATGATTTTGTTTTCTACAAAGGCATCAGTTCGGCTTGTCTGGATGATGGCAGCGGTACTGTTTTGGAGTACGATTTTGTATCAAACTATAAATCCGGTGATTATAGAACAGAAATATATTATGGGCGTTATCCGCTGATGGACAAATATGTTATAATTCGCATGGAAAATGACCATATTACAAATGTAATAAGATTTGTCGGCAGAGATATGAGCGCAAATTTTGGCGTAGGTGGTAAGCTGGATGTTACTGCAGATGAAAAATTGTCCGCAGGCAAAATGTATTGTCAGAGGACAGCGGTGACTTTGAATTTTGACTTTATTGAAAATACTGTAAGCGTCGGCAGGAATGACATAGGAGATATAGGAGAAATGTTGTCTCCTCTTTCAACCAGTGAAGATGGACTATATACAATATTTGACAAAAATCCGATGAATATGGATCAGACCTGTGAACTGCGAAATAATATCACTGGTGAGATGATAATATTGGACAATAGTTACTATTATAATACAGGTTTTATGGATAACGGAAATCTGTATATAAAAAATCTGGATGATTACAAGGTTTTTGATACTTCCGGCAGAGAACTTTATGCCCTGAGCAAGAATTTTCCTACAGGTCTTGTTGATGAAAACAAGGGTATATGGCGCAAAATATGCGGCGTATATAATGATTTAATACACAGCAGAATTTTTGTGGTGTATTTTGACCGTGGCAGTTCCGGAAATCTGGATTATGTTAAGGATACCACATTGCTGTATGATACATATCGTGTAGCAGTTCTGGATGAAAATGGCGTGCGGCAGAGAATAATAGAAACAGGTAAATATGCAGAAACGCACAACAGTAACTACAGTGATGTTTCCGTGCGTGTGGTAAACGAACACACAATATCTTTTTATGAAGAATATAAAAATGTCATGCAGTTCGAAGTCTTTGTAGACCTGAACACAGAAGAGATCACCCTGCTGGATTACAGACAGTGGGAATAACAGACCAACCCACCACGGCTTTAACGCTATGGTGGTTTTGATTTTATTCTGCCAGCGACAGATAATTCCGAAAAAAGAAAGATCAAGAAAGCACAGCGCCGGAATGATTTTCTGCGCAGCAGAAAAATGCGAGCTGATTCTGCGAGCGTAATGGTCGTGAGGCCAGTGGTATTCCCTACAAGGTTGTTATATTATCTAACCCGCACAGGAGACGTTGTCCACAACATCCCACCGGCAGGATGACGTGGAAACCCTCCCCTACGAAGCCTGATTTTATGCTCAAACCCCGTTGGCAACGCCTGAATTTATATTTTGCAACAAGGTGCGTAGGGCGCACATACGCCTTCGGCGAACGTGTCCCCATTCTGGCTGACGGCTTTGCCGCCACCCACGAATCGCCAGCAAACCCTGTCATTCTTCAGCGGTAAAACCGCTGAAGAATCTCCGGCATACAGCATACACCGGAGATTCTTACCCTTTCAAGGCACGCGTCGACTCGCTGTCATTCGCTCAGAATGACAGAACTCTTATTTTGTGGTTATACTGCAGGTGTGATAGTCGCTTCTACGCGTTTATTGCACTGCAGGTGCAATAAACTACAATTTCTCCGCAGTCTTTATTGAGATTATGTCGGCTTTTTGTTATACTTGTTTTAATAGTATTTATATTGCGGAGGCTTTTTATGTCTGATTTTACCAGTACAGTACTTCTCACAGGAGTTATCTTCCTGGCAATGATTCTCAATCTTGCCCTGAAAAAAGAATACAGCGCAAAGGTAACCAGCCGGTGTATTGTAATTGCAGGTCTGGGCGGCCTGTTTATCTATGTATACGGCTATTCAATTACATATGCAGATTCCATGCCTCTGGCTGTGCTGCGCAGCCTTATGGCGGTATGTGGCATCTTCACAGGCAAAAACGACTTTTCCGTTGTAAAGGATACTCCGCTTTTTACAGGCAACGGTGCAATATTCTTCTTCTGGCTTATCCATCTTATCGCCCAATATGCCACAGCCAGTGCGGTTATCGCCACCATCGGTGCCCGTGCACTGCACCGTATGCGCCTGTGGCTGGCTTGTTTCGGCAAACTTTCCCTGATATACGGTGTAAATGAAAACAGTATTTCTTTCGGACGCCAGCTGGCAGGACAGGGCAACAATGTGGTGTATGTGGATGATAAACCAGCAGATTCCCTGAAAAACGCAGCATCTGCCTTTGGTGCTGTTATTGTCAGCGATAAAAATGCCCTGGTGCCGGACAGACGCTTTGTTAAAAATATGGGCATCCGCCCGGGCAGAAAACACTACGATTTCTACGCCCTGCATTCAAATCATTCCAAAAACATAAAATTCGCATTTGCGCTTGCAGATGCCCTGTCTGCGGCAGATATCCGGCCACAGCAGACCGGCATTGTGCTGCTGGGTGAGGAAGAAACCCACACGGCGCGGCTTCAGGCCTATGGCGACAGATACGGTTTTGGCAATGTGACGGTTTTTGGGCCTGCTGATATGGCCGCCCGTCTGCTGATACAGAAATATCCTCCTGCGGCAACTATTACTTTTGATGAAAACGGTGCGGCAACACAGGATTTTGACGCTGTTATCATAGGCTTTGGCCGGGTAGGGCAGGCAGTGCTGAAACAGATGGTTATGTCAGCCCAGTTTGAAGGCAGTAACTTCCATCTGGGTGTGTTTGCACCGGATTGCAACAAAGTGACAGGCTATATGTCTGTGACAAATCACTCTTTGCTGGAAAATTACGATATACAGTTCCACGATTTTGACGGCCGCAGCAGGCAGATGTACGAATGGCTGTCACAGAAAAAAGACAGCCTGCGCTACATAGTTGTGGCTACAGGAAGCAGCAAGACCAACAGTGAAATCAGCAGCGAAATTGCCCGCTATCTGGGCCGTGCAGGCAGTACTGCCCGGGTTTACCGGTGCGAATACAGCGGTGTTACCTGCTATACAGACGGTGCCATTCCACCAAAACAGCAGTCTGTTTATACAGCAGACCTGCTGTGCACAGGCAAAATGGACGCAATGGCTGTACTGCTGAACCATTCCTACAGTTCAAATGACAAAACCCCACAGGAAAACTGGGCTGTCTGCGATTATTTCAGCCGTATGAGCAGCCGTGCATCTGCAGACTTTATGCCGTCTGTGCTTATAGCCGCAGGCAAAACACCGCAGCAGGCTGTAGAAAACTGGGATTTATCACCTGAAATGCTGGAAAATCTGGCACGCACAGAGCACCTGCGCTGGTGTGCATTCCATTATGCAATGGGTTTTGAAACAATGCCGCGGCAGGTATATGAAGAAAGGGAAAAACAGTACATCCAGGAAAAATCCGCCACAGGTCACAGCGGCCTGCGCATAGGCAAGGATATGGTGCTGCGCCAGCACGCCTGCCTTATCCCATGGGAAGAACTGGATGCCCTGTCTGCCCGTGAAAATTCCGTTACAGGCGGCAACCGGGATTATAAAGAAGCCGACAGAAAAAATATCCGCGCAGTACCATCCCTGCTGCACTCCCTCAATGATTAAACAGAGGTGCAATCTATGAAAAGAAAACACACAGCCGCGTTAATCGCGGTGCTGTTTACATATTTTCTGGCACTGGGCTTGCTGGTATATGCAGAGTCATTCAGCCCGGATGCCAGCATACTTTCAATGAAAGATGCCCTGTGGTATTCAATCGTTACCCTTACCACTGTAGGCTATGGTGACCTTTCACCTGTCACAACAGCAGGCAAGCTGATAGGCGCAGTGTTCCTGTTGCTGTCCACCAGCCTTCTGGCCATGCTTGTGGCACTTATAATGACCTTTGGTCAGGTTTATTCCAGATTACGTCTGGCTATGCTTCAGGGCAGGAAATGGCACATATTCTCTGTGCTTAATTCCCACACAGCCCAGCTGGCTGCAGAAATTCTGGCAGAAAACCCACAGGCTGTAATGATTTTCCTGAAAGACGATGAGGAAAATGACAAAGAAACAGCCGCAATGCTGAAACGAAAGGGTGCATTTTTCCTCAAAGGTTCTGTGGCAGAGGCTTTGTCCCTGAAAAAACAGCCGCAGGGTAGTGCACTGTTCCTTATGGATACAGACGGCTATGCCAACTACCGTGATGCCCTGAACTTTACAGGCAAGGGGCTGAACATATACTGCCAGTCTGATTATCAGGGTGCAGGCACACCCCACGATATTGTGCTTTTCTCCGCCCACGAAATCTGCGCCAGACTTTACTGGCAGCAGTATCCGCTGTCTGCAGATGCTGCCGGTGTGGTTCTTATAGGCGGCGGCAGCTATGCTGCAGCCCTGCTGGAACAGGCCCTGCAGGTGAACGTGTTTTCACCGCGGCAAAGCATAAAATACCACCTCTTTGCAGAGGACGAAAGCTTTACAGATATGCACCCGGGCCTTTCACAGGTGCTGGCGCTGAACGCTGAAAAAGCAGGCACAGACAGCCTGTTTGTATACACTGCCCCGTGGCAGCAGCACTCACATATCATCACAGCGGCAGACCGCGTGATTGTCTGCGCTGATGAAGACCGGCAGAACCTGAAAAACTACAGCCATATAAACAGATATTTTGCCACAAAGAGCAGCGTACATCTGCGTCTGTCTTACACAATGGCAGATGCAGATTGCTTCGGGGTAGACCACAGCCTGTACACACCGCCTCTGGTTATGCGCAGCGCCCTGAACAGCGTTGCCATGGCTATGCACCAGACCTATTTGGACTCCACAGGCAGCAGCGGTCCAAAATGGCAGGAACTGTCTGCCTTTACACGCAGTTCCAATATTTCTGCGGCAGACCACCTGCAGACAAAAATCAGAATCCTGTTGGGGGACGATACCATCACACACATAACAGGAGACCTGTGCCGCACAGCCTATGACAGATACC
>CAZYSS010000076.1:8570-10371 GCA_964649845.1 uncultured Oscillospiraceae bacterium | reverse complement strand
GGATGTAGTTATTTCCAGAAATGGAGAAAAAATCAATATTCATATTGAAAAAGAAGATGACTACACACCGCTGGGCCTGGAATTCCAGACATATCTCATAGACAAGCAGCATTCCTGCAAAAACAAATGCATATTCTGCTTTGTTGACCAGTTGCCAAAAGGCTTGCGCAAGGATATGTATTTCAAGGATGACGATGAAAGACTGTCTTATCTTTTCGGAAATTACATTACCCTTACAAATCTTTCACGCAGAGAAATAGACAGAATTAAAAAAATGAAAATTTCCCCTATAAACATTTCTGTCCACGCCACTGACCCACAGGTGCGCACTTTTATGATGAAAAATCCACGTTCTGCAGAAATCAATGATATTATGCAGGAATTTGCAGATGCAGGCATCATAATGAACACACAGATTGTTCTGTGCAAAGGCGTAAACGATGAAGAAGTACTGAAACAGTCAATCGAAAAGCTGCAGAGCCTGTACCCACGGGTTGCCAGCTGTTCAATTGTTCCTGTTGGTGTAACACGTTACCGTGACGGTCTTGCACCGGTGGAAACATTCTCAAAAGATGACTGCCGCCACGTGATCGACCAGGTAAACGGCTGGACTGAAGAATTTTATCAGAAATACGGCGAGCGCCTTGTTTATCTTTCTGATGAATTTTTCATCAGGGCTGAAGTGCCTATTCCACAGGCAGAATACTATGGTTCTTTCCCGCAGATTGAAAACGGCGTTGGTATGGTGCGCACACTTATAGACAATTTTGCAGAAGAACTTCACTGGTTTGAAGGCCTTACAGAAACCGTGCATGCAGATATTGCCACAGGTGAAGCAATGTATCCTATTCTCTGTGATGTTATTGCCAATGCAAAGAAAAAAGCAGGGGATAAGCTGGATGTCACAGTACACAAAATAAAAAATAATTTCTTTGGCGGCAATGTGTGGGTTTCAGGCCTTATCACCGCCACAGACCTGATTGACCAGTTACAGGGAAAACTGAAATCAGATAAACTGCTGCTGTGCAACGATATGCTGCGCAGTGAGCAGGATATGTTCCTTGATGACAAAACACCGGCTGATGTGGAATCAGCACTGGGTGTAACCATAGATTTTTACCCTAACGATGGCTATGAACTGGCCCAGAAACTGTTAGGCACAGAGTATTAATAAAAAAGGAGGCACAATATGGCAAAACCACTTATTGCGATAGTGGGCAGACCAAATGTAGGTAAAAGCACACTGTTCAACAAAATAATTGGCACCCGTATCAGTATTGTTGAAGATACTCCGGGCGTAACCCGCGACAGAATTTACGCTGAAGGCGAATGGCTGGACAAAAAATTCACATTGGTTGATACAGGCGGTATCGAACCAAAAGACAACAACACAATTCTGCGTCATATCAAAGAACAGGCACAGATTGCTATAGATACAGCAGATGTTATTCTGTTTGTCACAGATATACGCAGCGGAGTTACAGCCAATGACTACGATGTTGCCACTATGCTGCTGAAAAGCGGTAAACCAACCATTCTGGTGGTAAATAAATGCGATACAATCGGCCGTGTACCGGACGATATCTATGATTTCTATTCACTTGGCCTTGGCGAACCATTCCCTGTATCTTCAGTTCACGGCCACGGCACAGGTGATATCCTGGATGAATGTTTCAAATACATTGACTACAAAGAGGAAGAAGATGATGAAGACGAAAGAATTTCCGTTGCAGTTATCGGCCGTCCTAACGTAGGTAAATCCAGCCTGGTAAACAAAATCCTCGGCCAGCAGAGAATGATT
>CAZYSS010000076.1:0-8560 GCA_964649845.1 uncultured Oscillospiraceae bacterium | reverse complement strand
TACGCGATGAAAGCGGTACAACGCGTGATGCTGTCGACAGCTATATTGAAAACAAACACGGCAAATTTATCTTTACAGACACTGCAGGTATGCGCAAAAGAGGCAACGTGGACGAAGGTGTTGAACGCTTTTCTGTTATCCGTGCCCTGGCAGCGGTAGACCGAAGCAAGGTATGTGTAATTATGATTGACGGCACTGTTGGCTTTACAGAACAGGACTCCAAAATTGCCGGCTACGCCCACGAACAGGGCAAAGCCTGTATCATCGCTGTAAACAAATGGGATGCTGTTGAAAAAGATGACAAAACAATGGACGTTATGAGAAAAGAGCTTATGGAGCATTTCAAATTTATGTCCTATGCACCAATCATCTTTATCTCTGCACAGACAGGTCAGCGTCTGGACAAGCTGTTTGAACTTATCAAATTTGTTGATGACCAGAACTCCTTCAGAACAACCACAGGTGTTCTCAATGATATTCTGGCCAGAGCAGTTGCCCGTGTTCAGCCACCGTCAGACAAGGGCAAACGTCTGAAAATTTACTATATGACCCAGATTTCTACACGCCCTCCAACCTTTGTTGCATTCTGCAACGACCACGAACTGTTCCATTTCTCCTACCAGAGATATATTGAAAACCAGATCCGTGAAGTGTTCGGTATGGAAGGTACACCAATCAGAATCATCATCCGCGAAAGAGGAGAATAAATATGCTCTATATGACCTTAGCCCTGATATTTCTTATAGGCTATCTTCTTGGCTCCATCAGCTTTGCTGTGGTTATCAGCAAGGTGTTTTATAAAAAAGACATCCGCGACTACGGTTCAGGAAATGCAGGTATGACAAACGTACTGCGTACATTTGGAATTAAGGCAGCTGCAGCTACTTTTGCAGGTGACTTTCTCAAAGGTACATTATCTGTTCTTATTGCAAAAGCAATTATGAACAACCCATCTTTTGCGGGTATGGAAAATATTGATTTCTTCAAGGACCTTTCGCTGTACATTGTAGTGCTCGGTGCTCTTATTGGCCATCTGAAACCTATATTCTTCGGATTCAAAGGCGGTAAAGGTATAAGCGTTGCTTTTGGCTCAATGATGGCGGGCACACCGCCAATCACAGCGGCAGCCTTTGGCGTATGGCTTTTGGTTGTTGTTCTGACCAAATATGTTTCACTGGCATCAATTCTTGCTGTTGCCAGCTATGGCATCTTTACCTTTATCAGCTTTTATATCACAGGCACATATTCAATACCTCACGGAGTGGCAGCTGTTCTGCTTCCTGCAATAATCATTTATGCACACCGTTCCAATATAGTAAGACTGAAAAATGGTACAGAACGCAAAATAGGCGAAAAGAAATAATATTACTGGAGACATTCTTTTATGAATGTCTCTTTTTTTGTATAAATAACAAAAAACAGTAAATAATCATATTAAATTCCATATGAAAGGATTTAATATGATGAAAAATATTACTGAAAAAGAACTGTCAGCCTATAATGAACTGCTGGTACAGGAAAAGGCTGCAGTGGACAAATTCAATTATTACGCACAGAACTGCAAAGACCCTAACTTGAAAAAACTGTGCAAAGAAGCTGCACAGCGACATCAGGAACATTTCAATATTATTTTTGCGCAGATACAGTAGGAGGAAAATATGCCATACGATGATAAGACAATGATGACGGATATGCTGTCCACACAGAAATTTATCGCATCAAACTACAACAATTATGCAGGTGAAATTTCCACAAAGACAGCAAAAAACAAATTACTGAAAATCCTGCAGGAAGAACATGATATACAGTTTAAAATCTTTGAGGATATGCAGGCTAAAGGCTGGTACGAAACAACAAATGCCCCGCAGGCCAAAGTGGATCGGGCTGTGCAGACACATATCACATCTGCCACAAACCTGAAAAAACCTGTAGAAAAAGCAGTGAAAAAACGGGCAAAGGCAACAAAAAAATCCAAATAATGTTTAAGAAAGAACAGTGTTTAACTATGCTGTTCTTTGTTTTTGTGCAAATTGACCAAATTTGAAATATTAACTGTTTTATCGATATAATACAGTTCAATATGGGAGGTTAAGGAGAAATGTGCATTTCACAAAAACGTATGTGCTTGGAATATATACAAAATCATTGTAAAATTCTACAAATTGTTAAATAAAAAACAACTTTTTTAGTTTGTTTTAACAAACTTTCATATTTTGTTCATATTTTGTTGAACTGTATAGTCATTTTGTACTATAATTGTCCTATCGTTTTAAAATATTAAATGGAGGAATATAGATATGTCCAAAAAAGAACAGATTATCAGTCTGGTTGAATCCAAGAAAGACTTTTTTGCAAAAGTAAGTGACGATGTTTGGGCTACACCTGAACTGGGATTCCTTGAATTCAAATCAGCAAAAACACTTATGGATGCTCTGGAAACACAGGGCTTTAAAGTGGAAAAAGGCCTTGCAGGCATCGAAACAGCATTCAAAGGTACATGGGGCAGCGGTAAACCTGTTATCTCATTCCTTGGCGAATTTGACGCTCTGCCATCACTCAGCCAGGAAGCTTCCTGCAATGTGAAAAAACCTGTTGAAGAAGGCGGCAACGGTCACGGCTGCGGTCACTGTAACTTGGGCGCAGGCAGTATGGCTGCTGCAACAGCACTGAAAGAATATATGGAAGCAAATAATCTTTCTGGTACAGTTGTTTACTTTGGTTGTCCTGCAGAAGAAAGCGGCTGCGGTAAAACATTTATGGCAAGAGAAGGCGTGTTTGATGACGTGGATATCGCCCTTACATGGCACCCAGGCTCAACAAACAGCGTTTGGGGCATTTCCTCTCTGGCAAACATTATTGTTGAATTCTATTTCAAAGGTGTTACAAGCCACGCTGCAGCTTCTCCACATCTTGGCAGAAGTGCACTTGACGCTGCAGAACTTATGAACGTTGGTGTAAACTTTCTGCGTGAACATGTTATTCCTGAAGCAAGAATTCACTATGCATACCGTGATGTAGGCGGTGGCGCACCAAACGTTGTTCAGGACAGCGCAATGGTACTTTACTTTATCCGCGCACCAAAAACAGAACAGGTTATGGAAATCTATCCAAGAGTTGTTAAATGTGCAGAAGGCGCAGCTCATATGACAGAAACAGAACTGAAAGTTAAAATCAAAACAGCTCTGTCAGACTATATTCCTAACAATGTTGTATCACAGGCAATGAGCGATGCAATGATGGAACTTGGTCCTATTGAATTCTCTGAAGAAGCATGGGCGTTTGCAGATGAAATGTACAAGTCTCTGTCTGAATCTGATATCAAATCCGGTATCGGCTCACTGGCTTCAAATATGCCAATGGATCAGGCTGCAAAACGTGTACACGAAAAACTGATTCCTGACGTATTCCCATACAAACGCCTGCCAATCCATATGCCTGGCTCAACAGACGTTGGCGACGTTTCCTATGTAGTGCCTACAGCACAGCTTTCAGCAGCTACAGCTATCATCGGTACACCGGGTCATTCCTGGCAACAGACAGCACAGTCCAAATCTATCGTTGCTCACGAAGGCTTGACTTACGCAGCTAAAGTTATGGCTCTCACAGGTGTTAAATTCCTTGAAAACCCTGAACTTGTTGTAAAAGCAAGGGAAGAACTGAATGCTGAAACAGGCGGCGTTTACAACTGTCCAATTCCAAAACATGTTGTTCCAAAACCTTAATTAACCATTTTTGGCATATAATTGAAAATACCTGCCCGGTGTGATTTCCGGGCAGGAAAAATAAACGAAGTATATTTTGATAAAGGAGAAACAATATGGCTAATATGGCTACATATCTTGAAATGTCCGGCAGTACTCTGCTTTATGGCCTTGTAATAGCAGGTCTTGCGTTTGTTGCTGGTCTTTGCATTGTATTTTACCGTAAAACTTACAAACGCGCTCTTGAACTGGGCTTCTCAAAAGAAACTCTCAGCGCAATCAACAAATCTACTATTTCTCTGACAATTGTTCCATCTATTTCAATTGTTATTGGTCTTATTTCCCTTTCAACAGCTATTGGTATTCCATGGGCATGGTTCCGTCTTTCTGTTGTAGGTGCAGTAACTTACGAACTTATCGCAGCACAGATGGCCACAGCAGCTCTCGGCTTTGTAAATATGGGCGATGCTATGGCAGCTGACGGCGCAACATTCGGCGCAGTTATGTTTGTTATGTCTATGGGTATTATTGCCGGTATCATCATCAACGGCTTTATCGGTAAAAAGCTGTCCACATCCATGGCAAAAGCCGGCGGCAAAAAAGGCGGCTTTGGCCCTATCCTGAACAGCTGCTTTATGCTTGCTCTTATGTGCGTAATGCTTCCTTTCAATGCTGTTAAAGGTATGGCATACATAATGGTTATGGTTACAAGTGCTGTTGTTACACTTCTTATGGGTGTTATAATGCAGAAAACAGGCTGGAAATGGCTTGGAGACTTCACAATGGCATTTGCACTTCTTGTTGGTATGGCCAGCTCACTGCTCTGGTTGAAAATATTTTAATTGAGGGGGAGAAAATATTATGGATGACAAAAAATATATTGACAGTATTCACCGTTTAGGCAGAATCGGCAGTTTTATCTCTGTATGTATTATGATGGGTATTCCTGCTATTATGTGTGCAGTTTATGATGCTTGGCCATCAATGTCCACTGTAATTCAGGCAGGCGGCGGTCTTCTGGCTATGTTTGTTCCTACAGCTGCTTCAGAAGTTATCAGCTATGCACCAATCCTTGGTTCAGCTTCTTATATCACATTTATCACAGGTAATGCAATGAACCTTAAAATTCCTGTTGCACTTTCAGCACAGCAGATTGCAGGTGTTCAGTCCAACACTCCTGAATCAGATGCCATTACTACAATGGCTATTGCTCTTTCCTCACTGGAAACAATCGTTGTTATTGCAATCGGTGTTCTGCTTCTCCAGCCTTTGCAGCCAATCCTTACACTGCCTGTAGTTTCAACAGCTACATCCTATATGGTTCCTGCATTGTTTGGTGGTCTTATGCTTGGTATGTTCAAACAGGGCGGCAAAACAAGAATCAAAAACAAAAACCTTATCGGTGTTCTGCCACTGGTTGTGGTTGCGATTATGCTGTTTATGATTGAAAACCTTGCAAGCTATCAGGGTTTTGTAATTCTTGGTATGATTCCAACAACAATTCTCTGGGCGTATATCCTGTATAAAAAAGGTATTGTAAAACAGGTTACAATTGATGAAAACGGCGTTGAACATGATATAGAATAGTATCATTAATAATTAAATTACAAAAAAGCTGTAGCCAAGCGGTTACAGCTTTTTATCATATATAGCTTTATGTTATTTCTTTATACTGAAATATAAGTGAAGTTGTTCCAATACTTTTTTATGATGTGATTGTCACAAGCACAAAGCGCGTAGGAAAAGATATTATCTTCCCACAAATTACACAATAAATGCTATTCCCATACCAAAACTAAAAGCACCTGTTTTCAGGTGCCTTTACGCTATATCTTATTTTACGTTCTCTCTTTGTACAGCAGCATAAGTATTATCACAAATATAATAGATACCAATGATACTACAGCGGTGATTATATTCATACTGTTGCCGCCCATCAGTACATCCAGCAGACCGATGATTGATGTAGGAATAGACACGATACTGAAAATAGTAATCAGTCCCATAATTGCATCAGCTTTGGCTGTTTCTGTTTCTTTCTGTCGTTCAACCAGCAGATTTAAGGTAATGCTTATATCATCAATGGCCTGTGGTACACCATTTGTATCCAATATATGTTTGTATGTCTGACGTACATTATGCCATCTGGAAAGATTAGCCGGAGTAATGGTGCCGTATGCCTGAAATTCCAGCAGTTGTTTTTTCAGTTTTTTCAGCCTTTTTGTCTTTTTGTCATCAGCTATGGAAATCAATTCTTTGAAACGAAGACAGGTATATTTCTGATACAATGCCAGCAATGCCACAGGAATGCCGTTTTCGCTCTGTTCCTTTAGCTCTGCGTCAATATCCATACTTTCATTGGCCACAATGTAGCTTATTGTCTGGCTTGTTACACAACAGCCCCAGCGATAGGTGCCCAGCGGCTGATTTTTAACCGCATATACATAATTGATGTCTTCCTCTGACCGGTCTTCCAGCTTGTCCTCCAACCGGCCGCCCATCAGATGCAGGTTGAATGTGGCTTGTCGCATGGTTTCGATTTCTTTGAAGCGTTGTGGAACTACAGCAGTGGTGTATACATAACTTTCCAGAAACAGGGCAGATTTTTCAGAGAAGAAAAGCTCCAGCCCCCGCAGGCGGCAGATGTTTTTCAGTTCTCCTTCAAAATCAAATACCTTTATATCACCATTTTTGTCGGTGTAATAATAAGTCACGTCATTTTCAGCAAAACCAAAATTGCATACTATATTCAACAGTCGCAGATTGGAATATTTTATCTTCACCCGCAGAAATGCCACTTGTGTGTGGAAGATATATATTTCAATATCCATTACATCAAAGACATTTATTGTTGAAAAATATTGTTCGGTCTTTGGGCAGGCATAAAAAGTGTTGCTGTTTTCGCTGCCCAGAAGAAGTTCCGCCACTTTTTCACGGTTTATAATATATCTTTCAATAACATTTTCGCTGTTGTTGCCGTTGGTAGATTTTTTAACTGACTCATTAATATCCATTGTAGTGATGGCAGTCAGTTGTCCGTTTTCTTCCAGCCAACTCTTATTGAACTGCTCATCATATTTCAGCGGTACCAGCAGAAAGCTGCCCAGCTTTGCACTTTTCAGCTGTTCTTTCATCAATGTGAATTCATCGCACATATCTTCACCTTTATCTGATTAATTATTTTATATTATTTATACCATATTCTGACATATTATGACAATAAAAAAACTGTAACCATCCGGCTACAGCTTTGGATTTATCTCATAAGGTCAAACATTACGTCCATCAGAGGGTCAATTGCCGCAAAAGTCAGTACAGCAGTAGTAAGGTTTGCAGTAATTGCATACCATGTCCGCCTGCTTTTACCATGCTGCTTCAGCTTTTTGCGGTAGATTACAATTTCAACAAGTACAACAGCTATTTCCGCAGGGATAAAAAACATAATGGCATTTATTGTTCCACCATATATAAATGCAGCAGAGAAAACTATAGAAAAAAATATCTGTGTCAGTACATTTGTAACTGTAAAATATTTAAACCGCTTTTTCAGGTTGTATCTGAATAATAACAGTATCAGCCCTTCAACAAGCAATGTTACACAGCAGGTAATTGCAAACTGCCCTGCATATACCTGCCACAGAGGCTTTGTTGTGTACTCCATTGTCCGGCAGTCCAGTGTCATATTAACTTCCATGGATTTGCGTTCAATAGTGTCTGTGGTTTTTATTTCACCATTTTCGGTAACAATTATCACTCTGAATCTATCAGGTACACCAAAGTAACCAAAACTGATTTTATCTTCTTGTGGAATTATATCACCAAACATCGGTATATATGTACCCTGTGCACAGGCTGCGTACCAGCCATATTCATTAAAGCTGGCCAGTAGCTTAATCATATTGCTGTCATAACCATCATCCGGGTCAATATTTGAGTAAAGCTGCTGTGGGTATTCCGGCTGGAAAAGCAGGTCTATATATACTGTTTCATCAGGCAGGTTTTTCAGATTGATATTCACTTTAGGTTTTGAACCCATATCAGCAAAGGCTGTTATGGCTGTTGCGGAAAGCAAAACTGCTGAAATCAGCACTGTTTTCAGAAATTTTTTCATATATATCCCTCCTTATAATCAGCATAACATGTTTTTTATAAAATATAAATTAAGATTTTGCTACAAAATAGTAACAAAAAAGACAGCTGTTACAGCTGTCTGTCAATTTTATGCTTTATAATTCTGTATCTTATCCACCAACCACGATGAAATGGTTACGCTGATAAGTGAATAGGCAATTTTGCTAAATGGAATATATGTAAGGGAAAGTCCAAGTACAGTCAGGTCTGTGATAAGATAAGCTTTTGATATTCTGCAGCCTGTCGCTTTTGATATAACCAGCGCAAGAGCATCATCACCGCCTGCAGCACCGCCTTCTCGCACAACTATGCCCACACCCACGCCTACAAACACAGCGCCAAGTATGGCGGCAACCATAGGGGTAGGAGATAAGTCAGGCAGGAGAAAACCGATATGTTCCCACAGTCTGTACCACATTGAAAATGAAAATGTGGAAAACACAGCATTTTTCAGAAAACAGTTTCCAAGCATACGCCAGCCTATAAAATAGCAGGTGCAGTCCAGAATTACACCGCTTATACTTGGAGATATTTTAAACCAATGCTGAATAAGCAGTATCATTCCCAGCACGCCGCCCTCTGTAATCCGGCTTTGTGTGTGGATGTTGTATAGGCCAAAGGACAATATTCCTGTGCCTGCCACCAACAGCCGCCAGTGGGCGATATGGATTTTTTTGTTTTTCATAGGCCCTCCCGGCTTAAGATAAAAAAATAGCTGACCAGAACGG
>CAZYSS010000075.1:0-10459 GCA_964649845.1 uncultured Oscillospiraceae bacterium | reverse complement strand
AACCTTTTTGTGTGTTTTGCTGTCCCCTCTCGACGACAGCTTTTTTATTATATCACAGATTTTCAGTTTGTCAACAGTTTTTTACATTTTTTTAAAACTTTTTTAAACTTTCTTTTCTGTGTTCTGCCCTTCTTTTGGACAGCTTGCATATTATATACCCACTTTATAAAAATGTCAACAGCTTTTATGCAAAAAGGGCAGTATATACAAAAAGGGCAGCAGAGCCACCCTTTTCATAAGTAAATATCAACAATATCAGTCTATATCCATGCTGAAAACCATATTATCTTTATCGATAAGACCTGTTTTTGTTCTACAGCCCAGCTTTTCACAGAGGATTTCATTCAGCTCATCTCGGGCGGCCAGCACGGTATCCAGATTCTGTGCAAAGCCATCCAGAATAAACAGCAGCTCGCTTGTGTCTGCACCGATTTTTCCCTCTTCGCTCTGGCGCCATATCCAGCGGCGTGTTCTCACCTTTGTACCTGTGGCGTAAACTACTTCGTCCAGGTCAACAGGTTCTCTTTCTTCTGCACCAAATGGCAGGAAGGTATCTTCTGCTGTAGCTGTGCGCACACAGAACTCGCCATCCATAGTATTCAGGTCGTGAGCGCCCACCGGCAGATAGTATTTCAGTGAAATGGCATTGCCCAGGTCCACCACGGCATTTATGTGTGGCATACCCTTTTTCTTGGCAATACGTGAAAGCAGGGCTTCGATGCTGCTCATAAACTTGTTAGGGTTTATGCCCAGCTTCTGAAATGCCTCACGATATGGCAGCAGTTCTTTTTCCTGTTTTACCACTTTGCCCTCAAAGTAAGCCTCACAGGAAGCAATGCTTTCATCCAGCATAGTGTCGATAAAATCATAACCTTTGCTGTTGTCCACACCTTTTACGCTTACAAGGCCAAAAACAACATCCGGCATTTTTTCAAAAACCTTTTCAGTTACATAAAAATTCATAAACTCTCTCCCTATAATTATATTAGTTATGTAATATATATTATATATAATACATTATTATATATCAATATTATATATCAATTTGTCTTCCAGGCCGCCAGACCCAGACCTGCCACCGTTATCACAACAGGATAAACCGCACCCAGGTACATCGCATAGGTGCCTATGTCAAATGCGGCAACCTCCATAAATGCGATGATGAAAACCCTGAAAACGCCCATAAGCAGCATACCCAGCATAACAAACAGAAGTATCTGTTTTTCATAGGAATGTCTGGTAAAGGTGAAAAAGCCTCTGACAAGAGCCGCCAGTGCCAGCAGGAGCATAGGTATTGTCAATGCACGATAAATCCATGTAATGCCATTCATCAGAGCATAACATCTGCTCTGGAAAGGAGTGTGATACGGCAAATCTGAATTTTCCTGGGCTGCGTAGTTTGATTGCTCGTGAAGAAAGGCTTCCCACTTGTCAATCTGCCCTGTTACTATATAGCTGAGCTCATATTCAAAAGGCAGCATATCCTGCCAGGTGAGAACAAAGCCGATACTGTGCACAGCCTCTTCTATAACAGGCTGTACATATTCCGCCCTGATTGGCGGTGTCAGTGAAGAACGTGCCGGCAATGCATTTTCGTCATGCAGACGCATAATCTCCACTTCTTCTGCCAACTGTGCCCAGAATTCCTGCGCACCTACAGCAGTGTCGTATATTCCAAGTTCTGTAGCTGCACGGCGGATTGCCCAATATAGCTGACCAGACTTGTAATCCCCTAAATCCCGGGTGGAATAGCCCTGTTTTATCCTGCTGTCCGGCGCATCCAGATATTCATAGAACTGCGCAAAGGACGGGCAGTCCTCATACATTCTCATTCTCACATCCTCCGGCACAGAAACAAGAGGATGCCAGTCCCGGTGTGACAGTGTGGTCATAGCACCAAAGCAATCAGCAAACGGGCCATCATCAAAATCAGAAAGCGTAAACACTCCGTAATATTTATTATTTATACTACAGATAGTCAAAATAAATGCTGCTGTAATCACCGCAGGAATGGCCGTCGTGGCTATTCGCAGCAGTTTATTTTTCAACTTTTTGTCAATTATTATGTAAATTATACAAGTTGTTATTGCAACTATTGCAAAAGGCAACAGCCAGAAACCGTCCTCTCGGGTGGTCCAGGCCATAGCCAGAGACACACCTGCCACCAGCATATAGCCTATGTTATGGCGTATATCTTTCTTCAGGCGCAGGGCCCAGCCTGCCAGTGCCACAAAGAACATAGTGCACAATACAGGGAAAATACTGTCGCGATACACACGCAGGGTGTGTTCTGCCCAGGTGGACGGACTGTATATAAAAGCGGTAAACAGCGCCAGGCGGTACCAGTTGGTTTTAACCACAGGGCTGAACGCCAGCACCACAAAAGCACCGCAGATTATCCACATCAGGCAGTTCCCCACCAGATACGGTATCCCCAGCTTGTGCAGAGCGGCAAGGTAAATGCCAAAGAAAGGGTACTTGGACAGGGTGAGATGATTATACTCTCCCAGCCAGTTACCGTCGACTATGCTGACAGCCCAGTTGAAATACAAATCGTCATCCAGCGGTGCGCTGAAAGGCAGTATGAACATCATCTGGCTGTTTGCCAATATAAGCCTTATCGCCACCAATATGGCAGCGATAAGAGTCCGTTTTTTATAATCAATATCTTTTTCAAACATTTGAAGGAATATCTTTCTTAAAAGATTATGAGACAAAAATACATATTATTTTGTAATTTTTCTGATGCTTTCCACCACGTATTGCTTGCGTGTAAACACCAGATTCAGTATCAGTGACAGGTATTTCAGCACAAAGGCAAACAGCACAAACAGGCCAAAAAAGCCCAGTGAAATCACCCGCATTGTGGTGGTCCAGCCGGCCACAGGATTGGCAGACAGGAACACAGCCACAGTGTAAACACCCACCAGCATAAGCACCGCTGCCATAATAACAGACAGTGTCACACTAATTTTATAGCCGATGTCGGTAAACAGAATCAGGCTGTTCAGGGCCAGTTCCTGCTTTACAGCTTTCTGGCTGTCACCTGTCTTTTCTGCAGACAGAGGTCTGTATTCAAAATCCGTCACAGGCAGACCGCAGGAAGCATAAACAGCTTTTCTGTAAACTGTTTTTACCCCCATGGATTTCACGCGGTTAATGCCGCGGCGGCTGATAATTGAAAAACGCTGTGTTTTAATCTGGTACTGCATATTGGAAAAGCGGTTGAACAGACCGTAGAACAACTTTGATGAAAAACGGCCCGCACCCTTTGGAATGGCAAACACAATATCGTTTCCCTCCAGACTTTTGCGGTAAACAGACATAACCATATCTGCCTCATAGTCCACCACAGGGCTGTCAAATTCAAACACAAAGTCGCCTATGGAAATATCCACACCTGCCACCATAGCGGCTTCAATCCCCTGGAAAAAGCTGGTGTTGATAACTGTCAGGCTTTTTACGCTGTTTTCTTCGCAGAAAGCTTCCACAGCTTTCACAGTGTTGTCTGTGGAACAGTCGTTCACACAGACAATTTCATATTTTTCAAAATTTTCTTTCAGAAGTGTGTTTACAGTTCTGAGAAAACTGCCCACTTCCCTTTCGTTGTTATAAAGGTAAACAACGGCGGATACAAAGTTTTTTTCTTTATTCAAGCTCACCGTCAAGCACCTCCTGTAAATCGTAAACTGTATTTATTTTGCCGGACAGAACACTGACAAAAGCAGGTTTTTTGTTGAAAACCTTTACCAGTGTAGGGCGGCTGTCATCGATTTCACTCATTTTCAGAATAGGTTTCATAGAAAAGAGGGAATGTGAATATTCAAACCGGAAATCATCTTTCAGATATTTCCTTGCCAGCTGTGACATATAGCCCCAGGCAGATTCCGGCTTGTGAGGACAGTTGTTGCAGTTGCCCAGATGCTGCGGTGTGCAGTAATCTTCCAGCCCTTTCTGGCATTCAAAGGTAGGCAGCTTGTCATAGCAGGTAACGTGAGGGGTAAATGTAACGCTGGTCAGCGAATGATAGCCGGTTTTGCCAAAAGGCATAATGGAGAAAAACGGCCCGTCCATAACTGTGATGCCCACATCACGCAGATTGTCATTGATTTTGCACAGGATGATTTCACACAGTTCGTACTTGATAGGGAAAGTTTCAAACCCGGCCAGGCTATTTATCTGGTTTACACTGGCATAGGTGGAATTCAGCACATACGGCGCTGTAAACTTTGCCCCGTCTTTAAGGGTGATTGTGTAGTTTTCCCCGTCGTTGTCAATGGCGGTGATAAAGCTGTCAAAACGCAGTGTAACATTATCCAGCTTGTCCAGTTCTGCCATAAGCCCATCACGGAGAATAGCCCAGTCATATGTATATTCCTTTGTCAGGAATGTGCCGTCGCACATATCCTCTTTGAAATATTTGTTGTTGGAAATTCTCTCACAGGGAATATCTGTGTCGCGGCAGAATTTTTCAAACTGTTCCCGGCTGGTCCAGGAAAAGTTTGCACTGGTGGCATAAATTTTTGTAAAATCGTCTTTGATGCTGTCTGGATAATCTTCACAGAAGCGGTCAAAGTAGCCGCGGCTCTTGCCGGCTGTGGAAAGAGAGCGCGGATAATGATAGCCCATATGCACACGGGCCTGATTGATGTATGTTGCTCTGGCAAAAGGCACGCTGTCGCATTCCAGCACCAGCACTTTTTCGCCTTTTTTGCCGCAGTATACGGCGCTGTACAGGCCATACAGCCCCGCACCGATTATAATTTTATTGTAGTTCATTTTATACCTTATTGCTATAAGTATTTTCTGCGATTACTGCGCGGAAGAGGTGTAATGGAGAGGGTGCAGCGCCTCTCCTGATATTAAATATGTATATGCCGGCACACACATAAAACCAGTGCGCGTTGCAAACGGATGTGAGCAGTAGCGCTTCTGTGTGTAAGGCAATATGGTACATATTCCGCGTTTGGGGGCGCGGGGGAATCGCAACCCCCGCGGTTTTGGTTACTTTTGCCACCAAAAGTAACGCCAGCGCAGCGTGGCCATAGAGCCGGGATATCCGAGAGGCAAACGAAGTGCCGGAATGGTTTTGCCGCAGGCAGAAACGCGAGCTTGTCCTGCAAGCGTAGTGGTGTCCCCTACGCAGTATGTGTAAATAATCGATTATCTATCAAACGGGCAAACATAGTTTGCCCTTACACAACTTTCTCCCTATTTCGGATTATACTTCCCTGCTGCATTTGCCAGCAGGATTTTCATCAGTTCTGAATTACCCTTTATCGGGCTGATTTTTGTAGGAATCTTGCCGTCATTCGGATATGCACGTGTTACAGGCACTTCACAGGTTTTCAGATTAAGCTGGGAAGCGCGTGTGGACAGATATGCCAGCAGTTCATAGGTTTTGAAAACCGGTCTGAACGGCTGTACCAGCGGATGTGTCAGGTATTTTCTGGAATAAGCGCGGAAATTATTTGTTGTGTCGGTAAATCTTTCACGTGCTGTAAGAGAAATCACAGGCGCGTGGATGTATTTCACAGCCAGATGACGGGAAAGAGGCGTATTGATAGCCTGTCCCCCTGCAATAAAGCGGCTGCCCTGAACAAAATCATAACCCTCGTCCAGCTTTTCAATAAATTTTTTCACATCTTCAATGCTGTCTTTGTTGTTGCCGTCAATGGTGATGATGCCCTCATAGCCACGTTTCAGCGCCCAGTAAAAGCCCATTCTCAACTGAGCCCCCTGTTTGCCGGGGCCACGTTTTGTCAGCAGTGTGTTTACCCCCAGTGCTTCCATCACATCATCGTCTGTACCGCCGTCTGTAGAGCCACCGTCGCAGATAATAATATCCACCCGACAGTGCACCTTGTTCATTCTGGCACGTACCAGCTCCAGACGGATGTTGTCTTTTTCATTTATGATTGGTATGCATAAACAATATTTGGTCTTTTTCTCCCGGTATTCCCTGCAGGAAAAATCCGGTACACCTTTGATATTCTTATATTCCATTAAAAAGCCCCCTTGAGAAACAAAACAGCCTGTTTAACCTTTTCAATATCCTTCTGATTGCCCATTTCGATGGAGATGTAGCCATCGTAATCGATTTTGGACAATACCTTTTTCAGTGTTTTATACTCTGTGCACTGCTGTATAAGGCTGAGACCCGGCGCAGAGATGTGTATATGGTTCACCACATTCTTGTAGGTTTTTACAAGATGTGGGTTTTCCCTGTTGTAAATCATTGTACCCATGTCTATGTTTACCTTCAGACCCGGGCTGTCTACCTGTTTTACAAATTCACAGGCGTCCTTTGTGTAATTGAGGAAGTTTGTGTTGTATATCACAGGATTTGGCTCCATTGCCAGCACGGTGTTGTGCTGTGCGGCAAAGTCCCCCAGTTCTTTAAAGAAAGCAACTGCAATCTCCATAAACCGCTTTTCATCGCCCTGTGGCATATTCCTGTTGCGCGGACAGCCGAAAACCAGATTCTTTATGCCCATAGCCTCTGCAAACAGAATTGCTTTCTTTGTGTAATCCAGCAGGAACTGCCTGTCCTCATCAGTGCCGAAGATACTCTGCTGCACACCGTACCATATGCTCTGCATACTGCACACCGTCAGCCCGTATTTGTTTTTCAGCATCCAGGCGTATTCGTGGGCCAGCTCCAGATTGTCATATGGGTTTGTAAACAGGCGTGTAGGCGCTATTTCCAGCCCCTGTATGCCCTGTTCTTTCAGAAAAGCATACATTTCATTGTCACTGGCTGCATCCCACGCTATATTTGAAATTGCATATTTCATATCATTTCACTCACAAATTCTTTTACGTCGTTATAAACAAAGTCGCTTGTCTGGATATAGCCGTCTTTTCCGCCGAATATTTCAGCGTGCTTTGTCCTGAAATCATAATACGGTGGCTTTGCTGCCACTTTGTTTACAAATTCCTGACCTGTAAGCACCCTGTGCAATTCACCTATTTCTATAGGCTGTGTGGCTATATTCATCAGTTTTATATCATTTTCTATTACTTTCTGTATATCTTTATATAAATATTTCAGATTGTAATATTGGAATACACCTCTGCTGTCTGTAAAATTAAGTGCAGAGAACCCCAGCTTTTTAAACAGCTCTTTCAGTGCTGTCCTGTCAGCATCAGCTTTTACCGCCCAGAAGCCGTCATCGCGCAGAGCATAAAACTCTTTCAGCGCAGGCTCTTTTGCAGACAGTTCTGCCATTTTCTTTTCGTTCAGCAATGCCGGGATAAAGTTTATAAAGTCATAGATAAAGTTTTTCTTTATATTTTTGCCGTAAAGACCAGGCAGACGCACAATATGGCAGTCCGGACACACCTGCTTCACCTGCTGTTCCAGCCACAGGCGGTTTTTGCCATAGGCTTCCAGACCATCTGTGTCCATCACAGCGTCCTCGTCCTTGCCGTTAGGGTCTTTGTAAACATCCACTGTGGAAATCAGCACCAGTTTTTTAGGGTTTATTTTTCTGATATTTTCCACAGCACCACGCATTATAGCCATATCCATATCCGGAAATTTGTTGGCTATAAACTTGGCAGCAGGCACACCCGAATAGTACAGCACGTCCGGATTGGTGCCGTAGGCATCCTTGATATTTTTTGAATTGTACAGGCCGTCAAACTTACAGCTGGCAGCCAGATTGCTGCCCACAAAACCTGTGTAACCTACCAGAGCTTTCATAAAAATCACCTGCTTGTTTTTCTGTATCTTTTTGTAAAAAGAGCATATTTGTTTACCTTATATTATACCTCATTTATGTGCATATCGTCAATTTTAAGCTGAAAAATATATGTTTCCGAATTGTAAATTTTTTGAAGCACCAATTTTCCACAAAAGCTGTGAAAATTGTTCAAAACCTCTCATTTCTCCCCTTTTTCCGACAAAATCTGCACTGCCCTGTGTATATAATAAAGCCATAAAGCAAAAAGGAGGTTTAAGTATGGACAATTACGAAAATTTGTATTATCTGCTTTTCAACCGAATTACCGATATAATTGAAGAACTGAAAACTATTCAACAATTATCGGAAGAAATGTTTATAACTTCACAGGAAAACACAGCTGACAACACAGAAAACATTGTACTATAAACAGAAAGGGAGGCATTTGCTTCCCTTTATATTTGTATACTGTTTATTTGCGCGAGTATTTTTATCTCTGTGCAAGAATAGTTTCTACATATTCTGCTGAAAGCAATTCGACTGATGTTGCAAAGTCAGGCAGAGATGATAATATTATATAACCTGTGCCGTTTTCCATATAGATAGGAATATGTCTGCCCTGTCCGGAATTTTTCAGAAAATATCCTTCAAAATCTTTATTTTTCTTTTGCATAGCCGGATCTTTTATCATTACAACATTTTTAATCACTATTTCTCCCGTATCATGTTTTACTTTTTCTAGTTCCCAAGCTATTTCTACATCCACATAGCACGGTCTGTTTTCGTTGCTTTCAACAACAATTTTAACGTTAGCCTCATCAATTCGCTCTATGCGTATATTTACATCGCACCCCACAACATTTTCATCTTTCTGTACATATTCCCACAAAGTCCACATGCTGTGATTAGATGTCAGCTTATAATCAGAATAAATTTCCCTGTACACATCCCAACTGGCACGGCTGGTCCATATTTCCCAAGGCCATACATCTGTATTTGTGGTTTGCACCCATTTATAATCTCCTGTAGACAGCTCATTCACATACCGCCGGTAACTTTTATCTCCTAATGCATGAATGATATAATCATTGCCCGTAGGCTGATATATGTCCAACACATCGTCAAGGGCAGTAGCATAAACTGAAAACAATTTATCACCTCTTACAATATCGGCCATCCGTTCAATGGAGTGTGCATAAATATTTACTCCTTCCAACTGCTCAATATAATTATCTCTGTTTTTAAATTCTGCAACTCTATATGAATTGATTCTTATAATATCCTGTTTGAGCATATATGCCGTAAAAACTACAATACTTACAACAGCTCCATAGTAAACAATTCTTTCCAGCCTGATTTTTTCGCAGACTTTTAATAAAGCCTTAAGCATCAAAGCAACTCCGGACAGCAATACAAAACAATATGTGCCTTCTTTATATTCATCTGGGCCTGAACCGATTATATACATAATCTGAGCCGCCATAATGCTGACGAACATAAAAACAAACAGGATATCTCTATTATTTTCTTTGCCTTTAACTAGTTTTAAAAGACATATAATCATAGACAATATAAAAATAATAAAATGGATTATAGATGTCTTTGCTCCTGGATATGAAATCAATTGTGAAAATGTCAGGATTTTATCCACACTATTATTTCCAAAATATGTATATTGCCAACTAGAAACCCCAAAAGTGAAATCAATCCAGCTTGTAATATTTCCTCTTGTTGCTATCAGAATTGAAAAAAGCATTCCTGTAAACAATGCAGGTAAAAAGTAAATAAATCTTTTAAACGCTATAGCATCTTTTGGCCTCTGATATTTATCTGCTATAGCCAAAATAATCATTATAACTATAGCACTTCCTATACAGCAAAATCCCAAGTCATTACTCCAGGTTAATCCCATACCTACAATTAAACCTATAGATACCGCACCTTTTGATGTCCCGGCCAAATCACGCAGAGAATCACTTTTACTGCTTTTCATTTTTATATATATCAGTGCAATCAGACAAAACAAAACCGGTAAAAAAATTCTGCACATTCTGAATGAATTTCCCGGAAACGCCATTAGTTTTAAATTTGTATCTATATAGTTTCCTATAAATGGTATAAACTCTGACAAATAATCGGAATAAATCAATTTCGTTAACACCAATCCCACCAAACATGAAATCGGCTTATTGTCTGTAATAATATAAAATACAAGGGTAGTAAAAATTATAAACATAAACGACGACATCATATTTGTTACAAACAAACTACCTGCAAAAGTATTGTGTATACTCAAAAATGGTGTACACATATACAATACACCCATACCCAAATAATTAGCAAAATCCTTATAAGGCACCTGGCCTGCTAAAAACCTTCTCAGCACATTATAGTTTTGATAGTCACCATTCGTACAAACAAAATCCACACTGAAAATACTTTCAATACCGTAATAAGCCGAAACAATAAATGCAGCTATGATAAAAAAAATCACACCACAACATGATACTATTTTATTAATTTTTATTTTTTTCAATTCTTCCATAATACAAACCTCTGAAAATGTTAAAATTTATTTTTTCAAAAATATGTTTATAGAAAAATCAGTTTCTTAATATTGATGATAAACAAAATAAAGCCACCTATTATTAGACTAATTCCTAATAATAGGTGACTTTTAATATTTTTATTCGCACTTAATAAACAGGCGTTATACTTGTCTGTCTGTCTGTCTGTCTGTCTGTCTGTCTGTCTGTCTGTCTGTCTGTCTG
>CAZYSS010000074.1:0-10520 GCA_964649845.1 uncultured Oscillospiraceae bacterium | reverse complement strand
AGCTGTCTGTGAAATTGCTGAAATGTATGGTGTTATCACAGCTACACACGCACACGGCACAAACGGCATCAAATGCGCAGTAAAAGCAGGTGTTACATCTGTTGAACACGGTATGATGCTGGATGATGAATGTATCGAAGAAATGGCAAAACGCGGTACATATCTTGTTCCTACAATCATTGCTGCTGAAAGAATCATTGTTATGGGCGCTGAAGCTGGTATCCCACAGTTTATGGTTGACAAAGCAAAACAGGTTCTTGCAAATCATAAAAACGGTGTTACAAAAGCCAGAGCTGCAGGTGTTAAAATCGCATTCGGTACAGACTCCGGTACACCATACAATTTCCACGGCAAACAGGGCTATGAATTCCAGCTTATGCAGGAATTTGGTATCGAACCACTTGAAGCACTCACATGTGCTACAAAAACTGCTTCCCAGCTTATCAGAAGACAGGATACAGTAGGTTCCATTACAGCAGGTAAATTCGCTGATATCGTAGCATTTGACGGTGACCCACGCGAAGATATCACAGCTATGACAAGATGCGAATTCGTTATGAAAAACGGTGTTGTTTACAAAGGTTAATTTTAAAAAAGTTATATAAATACAGAGGATAATTATTATGAGTAAAAAAGTTTTGAAATGCGGTAAATTCTTTGATTCAGTTAATGAATGTGTAAAAGAAAATGTTTGGGTAGTTGTAGAAGGCAACAAGGTTGCAGAAGTTTCTGATGCTGAAGTATGCTGTGAAGGTGCAGAAGTGATCGACCTTTCTGACAAGTTTGTAATGCCAGGTATTATTGGTGTCCATATGCATCTTATGATGAATGGCGAACCATCAGCAATGAATGATATGTACACAAAACGTGATGCTGACTATATGGTTGATATGATTATCAATGCACAGGCAGACCTTATGGCTGGCTTTACAACAATCAGAGACGAAGGCTGTATCGGTTTTGTAGATATTTCCCTGAGAAATGCTATCAATACAGGTAAAGTGTGGGGCCCAAGAATGAAGGTTGCTGGTATGGGCATCGGTTCTACAGGTGGTCACGGTGATAATCCATTGAGACCAGGCACAGTTATGGGCGGCGGTATGTCACAGGTTGTTGACAGCCCTGATGCTGCAAGAAAAGCTGCAAGACATACAATCAAATACGGTGCTGACCATATCAAGCTTATGGCTACAGGTGGTGTTATGTCTGTTGGTGATGAACCAGGTGCACCAGACCTTACATTTGAAGAAATGAAAGCTGCTCTGGATATTGCCAATACACACGGCAAATCTTCTTCTGCACACGCTCACGGTGCTCTTGGTATCAAATGGGCTGTAAAGGCCGGTATCGCATCTATCGAACACGGCATGATGATGGACGAAGAGTGTATGGACCTGATGGTTGAACACGGCACATATCTTGTTCCTACAATCATTGCTGCTTACAGAATTGTTGAACACGGCGACAAACTGCCACAGGAAGCTGTAAGAAAAGCAAAAGCCTGTCTGGAAAACCATGGCAGAAACCTTGAAATGTGCCGCGCAAAAGGCGTTAAAATCGCATTCGGTACAGATACAGGTACTTACTACTCATCACACGGCAATCAGGCATACGAATTTGAACTGATGCAGAAATACGGTAACTTCACAGTTACAGAATCTCTGGTAGCTGCTACAAAATCTGCTGCTGACCTGCTGAAAATGTCCAACGAAGTTGGTTCTATCGAACCAGGCAAATATGCTGATATTGTTGCTTTCAATGAAAGCCCATACGATGATATTTCTACAATGTGCCGCTGCGCATTTGTAATGAAAGATGGCGTTGTTTACAAAGGTTAATAATTACAAAATCCCGTGGAATTGCTCCACGGGATTTTTCATATATTATCAAAAAATTTCTTTACAGAATTTTCGCTATAAATAAATTCTCTTCCAGAAAGATAACTCACATTCAGATTATCCGGTATATCTTTGAAATTCAGCTTATATGCACATAACAGCTGGCTGTCCAGGCTTTTGTGTGGTCTGCCATATTTCCTGTCACCGATGATAGGGGAGCCAAGAAATGCCAGATGTGCACGTATCTGATGGGTACGTCCGGTAATAAGTGTACATTCCACAAGATTATATTTGTCTTTTTTATCGATTGTATTGAAAACTGTTATAATTTCCTTGTATTCATCATCAGTTTTTTGCTTTGAAACAGTGACTTTCTTTGCAATTTTGTCACGTTTGAGAAAAGCTTTATATTCACCGTTCACAACAGGCTTTTCAGTTACACACAGATACTGTTTTGACAACAAATCTTTGCGGATAACAGTGTTCATATCTGCAAGTGCCTTGTAATTTTTGGCAGCAATAACAATTCCTTCAGTGCCCTGGTCGATTCTGTTGCATAAAGCAGGTGTAAAGGTGTTTTCCTTCTCGGGTGAGAACTGACCTTTTTCATGCAGATAAGACAGAATCATATCAATCAGATTGTCTTCATATTTGTTGTCAGAATGACAAAGCAGGCCAAATGGTTTGTTTACCAGGATAATATTGTCATCTTCGTATATAATTTTCAGATTTCTGTGGTCTGCTTTTCTGAATTCTGCTTTTTTTACATCTGCAAAAAATTCATCGTTAATATATAATTCTATCAGGTCGCCTGCTACAATACGGTAATTTTCATCCTGCTTTTTGCCGTTTATTTTTATTCTTTTGTTGCGGAAAGCCTTGTGTAACATACCTTTTGGCATTGTAGGGCAGACCTTTTCGCAAAAACGCAAAAGGCGTACACCGTCATCATTTTTTCCAGCTGTGAAACTTTTCATTTTTTATATGTACCTACTTTAATTTTTGTTCTGTTTGTAGTATAATAAATTAGTATATATTATTTTGGCATTTTAGTAAATAAAAAGTTTCAGGGAGGTAGAATATGGGATTGCATGACGGTCACAGAAAGCGTCTGAAAGCTCGTTTTCTGTCCCAGGGACTTACAGGTTTTGAAGACCATAATATATTGGAACTATTGCTGTTTTATTCTATTCCTCGCAGTGACACCAATGAAATTGCCCATCAGTTGCTGAACGAATTCAAAAGCCTGTCCGGTGTTTTTGATGCACCTGTGGAAGAATTATGCAAAATAAAGGGTGTCAGCACTCATACTGCCACACTTATCAAACTTATTCCTGAAATGCTGTCTGTATATCATACAGACAAAACCAGGGATACAAAAATAGTATCATCCACAAATGAAGCGGGCAGATTCTTTGTTCCGAGATTTTACGGCAAAAATATCGAAGAAGTGCATATAATGCTGCTGGACGACAAGAAAAAGCTTATAAGATGCGAAAAACTGTTTGAAGGTACAGTCAATTCCAGTCCGGTAACAGTCAAAAAAGTGGTTGCTTCGGTTGTGAACAGCAATGCCACCAGTGTTGTGATTGCGCATAATCATCCGGGTGGTGTAGCTTTACCATCCCGTTCAGATATAATTACAACAGAAAAGATTTACAAAGCTTTAAAACTTATAAATGTCGAACTCAGCGACCATATTATTGTAGCAGATGATGATTTTGTGTCACTTGCAGACAGTGGCGAATTTGAGAGATTGAAATACTGATATATGGATAAATTTGTTTTAAAAAGTGATTATATACCAGCCGGTGACCAGCCACAGGCTATTGAAATGATAAGTCAGGGTATATTGGACGGACAGAAAAGCCAGATATTACTTGGTGCTACCGGTACAGGTAAAACATATACAATGGCTCAGATAATACAGAAAGTGAACAGGCCAACTCTGGTTCTGGCCCATAATAAAACTCTGGCAGCACAGCTTTGCACAGAGTTCAAAGAATTTTTTCCGGACAATGCAGTGGAATACTTTGTGTCATACTATGACTATTATCAGCCGGAAGCCTATATCCCGGGCAAGGATGTTTATATAGAAAAAGACAGTGCTATCAATGAGGAAATTGACCGTTTACGCCACAGTGCCACAGCGGCATTGTCTGAAAGACGAGATGTTATTATAGTGGCATCTGTTTCCTGTATTTATTCCCTTGGTGACCCTATAGATTATCGCGAAATGGTAATTTCTCTGCGCCCGGGCAACCGAATGACAAGGGAAGAGCTGATGAAAAGTCTTGTACATCTGCAGTATGAGCGCAATGATATGAACTTTGTCCGCAACAAATTCCGTGTGCGCGGCGATATTGTTGAGGTTTATCCTGCATATTCACAGGAAACTGCATACAGAATAGAGTTTTTCGGTGATGAAATTGAGCGTATACGTGAAATTCATGTGATTACCGGCAACGTGCTTGCAACCCTTAACCACGTGGCTATTTTCCCGGCCAGTCATTATATCGTTTCAGAAGAGAAGATGAAAATTGCTCTGGAAAATATCCGCCAGGAAATGGACCGGCAGGTGGAAATGTTCACCAGTCAGGGCAAACTGATTGAAGCCCAGCGCATTTCACAGAGAACACAGTATGATATGGAAATGCTGATGGAAGTGGGAATGTGCAAAGGTATAGAAAACTATTCTGCAGTATTTTCAGGCAGGAAACCTGGCGAAACCGGCACAACACTGCTGGATTATTTCCCTGATGATTTTCTTATGTTTATAGACGAAAGCCATGTTACAATCCCGCAGGTTGGGGCTATGTATGGCGGAGACTATGCAAGAAAGAAAAACCTGGTGGAATACGGTTTCCGTCTGCCGAGTGCATTTGATAACAGACCCCTTAAATTTGAAGAATTTGAGGGCAAGGTAAACCAGCTGGTGTTTGTATCTGCCACTCCAGGCAAATACGAAAAAGAGCACGCCAGCCAGACTGCACAGCTTATTATACGTCCTACTGGTCTTATAGACCCGGAAATCATCGTAAAGCCTGTTGAAGGTCAGATTGAAGACCTGCTGGGCGAAATATATGAACGAATTAAAAAAGATGAGCGAGTGCTTATCACAACTCTTACAAAGAAGATGGCAGAAGACCTTACAGAGTATCTTTCTGCCAAGAAAATAAAAGTCAAGTATATGCATCACGAGGTAGATACCTTCGAAAGAATGGAACTTATCCGTGATTTGCGTCTGGGAACAATAGATGTTCTTGTGGGTATCAACCTGCTGCGTGAAGGTCTGGACCTGCCGGAAGTAAGCCTTATTGCAATTCTTGATGCGGACAAGGAAGGCTTCCTTCGCAGTGAAACCAGCCTTATCCAGACAATAGGCCGTGCAGCAAGAAATGCAAACGGGCAGGTAATTATGTACGCTGACACAGTAACAAATTCTATGGAACGTGCCATTACAGAAACTTATCGCCGCCGTGAAATTCAGATTGCCTATAACGAAAAACACGGTATTGTTCCACAGACTGTAAAAAAAGACATCAGAGGAATTATCGAAATATCTTCCAAAGAAGATACTCCGAAAAAGCAGGCAAAACGAATGTCAAAAGCAGAACGCGAGCAGCTTATTGAGCGCCTGACAAAGGAAATGAAACAGGCTGCCAAAATTCTGGAATTTGAACATGCCGCTTTCCTGCGTGACAGAATTGAAAAATTGCGAAATATGAAATAGGAGAAAAATGAGTAGCGAAAATATTGTTATTAAGGGTGCCAAAGAAAATAACCTTAAAAATATAGATGTTACAATTCCAAGAGATAAAATGGTTGTTATGACAGGGCTTTCCGGCTCCGGCAAGTCCAGTCTGGCTTTTGACACCATTTATGCTGACGGGCAGAGAAGATATATGGAAAGTTTATCTTCCTATGCCAGGATGTTCCTTGGCCAGATGGAAAAACCTAATGTGGAATCCATTGAAGGGCTTTCACCGGCTATTTCCATCGACCAGAAAACCACATCAAAAAACCCACGTTCCACAGTGGGTACAGTTACAGAGATATATGACTATCTCCGTCTGCTTTATGCCAGAATAGGTATCCCTCATTGTCCTGTCTGCGGCAAGGAAATCAAACAGCAGACAGTAGACCAGATGGTGGATGCTGTTATGGCTCTGCCTGAAGGTACGCGTTTTCAGGTGCTTGCTCCGGTGGTAAAAGGTCAGAAAGGTACTCACGTCAAAGAATTTGACACAGCAAAACGTCAGGGTTTTGTGCGTGTAAGGGTAAATGGAATTATTTATGACTTGGAAGAAGACATTTTTCTGGAAAAGAACAAAAAGCACAATATAGAAATTGTTGTGGACCGTCTGTCTATCCGTGGTGATATTGCCAGCCGCCTTGCACAGAGCCTGGAAACAGCACTTTCACTGACCAACGGCACAGTAATAGTTGATGTTATTGACGGCGAAGAAATGCTGTTTTCACAGAATTTTGCCTGTCCTGACCACGGCATAAGCATTGATGAACTTGCACCGCGTATGTTTTCATTCAATAATCCGTTTGGTGCCTGTGAAAAATGTACAGGTCTGGGTGTGTTTATGCGCGTTGACCCTGACCTGGTTATACCAAATAAAAAGTTGTCTATCAATCAGGGTGCAATCAAAGCCAGCGGCTGGTATTATGCTGAAGGCGGCGTGTCACAGATGTATTACCGTGGCCTTGCTCAAAAATACGGTTTTACCCTGTCTACACCTGTAAATGAAATGTCAAAAGAAGCTGTAAATGCACTTCTTTATGGCACAAATGGTGAAAAACTGGACCTTTACCGTGAAACAGACCGTGGCATGAGCAAATATCAGACAGAGTTTGAAGGAATTATCCCTAACCTTGAACGACGCTTCAGGGAAACAAACTCCAACTGGGTAAAAGAAGAAATTTCTGGCATTATGAGCGGCATTGAATGCCCGGAATGTCATGGCGACAGACTTAAATCTGTAATTCTTGCTGTTACAGTTGGCGGTATCAATATAAGCCAGTTTACAAAAATGAGCGTAAGGGATGCGGTTAAATTTCTTGATAATATTCAGCTGACTGAAAGGGAACTGCTTATAGCAGAAAGTATCCTTAAAGAGATAAAAGAAAGACTGAACTTCCTGAAAAGTGTTGGTCTTGAGTATCTTACACTTGCCAGAAGCGCTGCATCACTTTCCGGCGGCGAAAGCCAGCGTATCCGTCTTGCCACACAGATAGGCTCATCACTTATGGGTGTTCTGTATGTACTGGATGAACCAAGCATAGGTCTCCATCAGAGAGACAATGAAAAACTTATAGCAACTCTTAAGCATCTGCGTGACCTGGGCAATACTCTGATTGTAGTTGAACACGATGAAGATACCATCCGTGCAGCTGACCATATAGTTGATATCGGTCCTGGTGCAGGTGTTCACGGCGGTGAAATCGTGGCGCAGGGTACACTTGCAGACATTGAAGCCTGTGAAGACAGTATTACAGGCCGGTATATGAGCGGCAGAAAAACAATACCAATACCCCAGCAGCTCCGCCAGGGCAACGGCAAATTTATAAAAGTTGTGGGCGCGCAGCAGAATAATCTGAAAAATATCGATGTTGAGTTCCCTCTGGGCAAATTTATCTGTGTTACAGGCGTTTCAGGCAGCGGCAAGTCAAGTCTTGTAAATGAAATACTTTACAAAAAATCCGCAGCAGTACTGAACGGTTCAAAAGCCAAACCAGGTAAACACGAAGATGTACTGGGACTTGAAAGCATAGACAAGGTTATCTGCATAGACCAGAACGCCATAGGCCGCACACCGCGTTCAAACCCTGCCACATACACAGGTGTATTCACTGATATACGCACTCTTTTTGCCCAGACAAACGATGCAAAGATGCGTGGCTACAATGCAGGGCGTTTTTCATTTAATGTAAAAGGCGGCCGTTGCGAAGCCTGTGAAGGCGACGGTATCCTGCAGATAGAAATGCACTTCCTGCCGGATATTTACGTTCCTTGTGACGTATGTAAAGGCAAAAGATATAACCGAGAAACTCTGGAAGTTAAATACAAAGGCAAAAATATTGCGGATGTTCTTGATATGACTGTGGAACAGGCCATGGCGTTTTTTGAAAACCATCCAAAGATTTACAGAAAGATAAAAACATTGTATGATGTAGGTCTTGGCTATATCAAGCTGGGCCAGAGTGCTACCACACTTTCAGGAGGCGAAGCACAGCGTGTAAAACTTGCACTGGAACTTTCAAAAATCCAGACAGGCAAAACACTGTATATCCTGGATGAGCCTACTACCGGTCTGCATACAGCGGATGTACACCGTCTTATAAATGTATTGCAGAAGCTGGCTGATGCAGGCAATACGATTGTAGTAATTGAACATAACCTTGACCTTATCAAAGTATGTGACCATATTATAGACATTGGCCCTGAAGGTGGAGATGAAGGCGGTACAATTGTTGCCGAGGGCACACCACAGGAAATATGTGCAAATCCTGCTTCCTATACAGGACAGTTTCTTAAAAAATATTTTTAAAGGAGGCATATCGTGAATTATATCGACAGTGTAAAACAGATAATATCTGATAAATTTATTGATTTGCCTTTGGCAAACGTGATGACTTTCGGCTGTGCGCAGAATGAAAATGATTCTGAAAAAATCAAAGGTCTGTTGTATCAGCTGGGCTATTCCATGACAGACAGTCTTGAAAACAGCGATATGGTGATTTTCAATACCTGTGCAATCAGGGAAAATGCTGAACTGAAGATTTTTGGCAATATCGGCAAACTGAAAGCACTGAAAGCTGCAAATCCCAATATGATTGTAGCCGTATGTGGCTGTATGGTTATGCAGCAGCATATAGTTGATAAAATCAAAAAAAGCTATCCTTTTGTAGATATAGTTTTTGGTGTGAACAATCTGGAAATTCTGCCTGAACTGATATATAAAAAATACACAGACGGCAAAAAGCAGATTCTTTCACCACAGGAAAAAACGGATATAGTTGAAGATACCCCTATTATGCGTTCCAGCAAATCAAAAGCTTCAATTTCCATTATGTTCGGCTGTGATAATTTTTGCTCTTACTGTATTGTTCCTTATGTAAGAGGCAGGGAACGCAGCCGCAGACCACAGGATATTTTCAATGAGTTCAGACAGCTTGTTGAAGCCGGGTATAAAGATATTACACTGCTTGGGCAGAATGTAAACTCCTACGGCAAAAATCTGGAAGAAGAATTTGATTTTGCAGATTTATTGCAGCTGCTGTGTACAGTGCCAGGCGAATATGTGATTCACTTTATGTCCAGCCATCCAAAAGATATCAGCAGGAAAGTAATTGATGTTATTCGCGACAATCCGCAGATTTCGCGCCAGATACATCTTCCCGTACAGGCAGGCAATGACCGTGTGCTGAAAGAGATGAACAGGAGATATACCATCAGTCAGTATATGGATATAATCAATTATGCAAAGCAGCAGATTGATGGTGTTACATTTTCCAGTGATATTATTGTTGGTTTTCCAGGTGAAACTTTTGAAGAATATCTTGACACAGAAAAACTAGTAAAAGATGTTCGCTTTACACAGCTGTTTACTTATATTTACTCCAGACGTAACGGTACAAAAGCCGCTACTATGGAAGACAATATCAGCCATAAAGAGAAATTAGAATGGCTGAACAGACTGATTAAAATACAGCAGGACATCACATTTGACCATCTTAACAGCTGGATTGGCAAAGAAGTCAGGGCACTTGTGGAAGAAAAACACGGCAATTACTATACAGCACGCATGTCAAACACATTTGTGGTCAAATTTGAAAGTGACACAGATTTAACAGATAATTTTGTCACACTTGAAATAACAGGTAAAAAAGGTACCAGCCTTGTAGCGGTGCTTTCAAATAAACAATAAACAGGAGATATAAAAATGGAAAATTTTGATATTATTTATGAATTCAGACTTCTTGCTAAAAAACTGCAGCAGGATGACAGACTTGTTTACCTTCATCAGGTAAGAAGAAAAATGGATATGGACCAAGAACTTCAGGCCCAGATTGAAAAATTTAGCAGACTTCAGTATGAATATAATATAGAATCAGCAAAAGAAGCTGCTGATGAAGCAAAAATTCAGAACATCAATGCGGAAATTGTTTCACTGTATTCTGAAATTATGGCAAACGAATTTATGGTAGAATACAATGAATGCAAACAGGACGTTGACAAACTGACAACACTTATACAGGCCATTATCGCAGCAGCAGTCAACGGCGGAGACCCGATGATAGTTGAAGTACCGGAAAGTGGTTGTTCAGGCAGCTGCTCATCCTGCTCCGGTTGTGGCATTTAACAGAAATAATAACTTATAATCAATCTTTTTTACAGGACGGTAATATTTTGGCAACACTTTCACCAATGATGCAGCAATATCTTTCCATCAAGGAAGCTCATAAAGACCATATTCTGTTTTTCAGACTGGGTGACTTTTATGAAATGTTCTTTGATGATGCTCTGCTTGCCTCAAAAGAACTTGAACTCACTCTTACAGGCCGCGACTGTGGTCTGCCGGAACGCGCCCCGATGTGCGGTATTCCATATCATTCCAGCGAAGCATATATACAGCGTCTACTGGAAAAAGGCTACAAGGTGGCTATCTG
>CAZYSS010000073.1:0-10606 GCA_964649845.1 uncultured Oscillospiraceae bacterium | reverse complement strand
TTACGTTGTTTTTGAATTCAACACCAAGTGGGCCGTAGTCCCAAGTGTTTGCCAGACCGCCGTAGATTTCGGAGCCTGCATATACAAAACCTCTGTTTTTGCAAAGGTTAACAACTTTTTCCATGGTTTTTTCTGTGTTTAACATGATTTTCCTCCAAAATGTATATTTACCACCACTGGCTGTGGCAGCATAGTTGGACTGCAACGCAGCCCGGGTTAAATCATCACTTTTTAATAATATACTTTATTTAATGGTAAGTCAAGGAAAAAGGTGTTTTTCCTGTGTTTTTGTGGAATTATTGCCAATTTCTGTTACAGTTTATCAGTTCTTTCTCCCTGAATGCCTGCAATAAATCCACATCCAATGTACGGCACAAAGCCAACAGCATCATCAATACATCTCCAATTTCGCCGTTAAGATCTTTTGTGTTGTTTTTTTCTGTGTCATTTTTGATATGAGTATGGCTTTTACGCACTTCTTTTGCCAGTTCTCCCAATTCTTCTGTCAACAGCAACAGACAATCCTGTGGGGTTTCATCTGCAAATCCGCGTATATTTACCATTTCATCCACATAGGTCTGCAGCTCTTTTAGTGATGTGTTTTCATCCATATTTTCAATCAGATTTTTCAGATAAGCATTGTCTTTCATAGATTCTACCTCCACAACCATCAGTTGTAATATTCTATATAAATATTACTACTTCAACAGATTGCTGTCAATGTTTTTACAATATTTCATAAATATATGTAGATTTTGAGATAAAAATGTGTTATCATAATTTTTATTGGAGGGAGAAGTGCGAAATGAGTAAATTCAAACAGACCACTGATGCTATCAACGAAAAAATTGGTGCTATGTATATTGCTATGAAGCGTAGTGATACCCCACTGTACGCAAAGCTGGCTTGCGGACTTTGTGTTTATTATGCTTTGTCTCCTTTGGATATAATACCGGATTTTGTACCGGTGCTTGGTGCCGTGGACGATGTGGTGGTAATGCCGTTTCTGCTGTGGCTGGCTGTAAAGCTGATGCCGGAGGATATTATGGCAGAGTGTACAGAACAGGCCAAAGAAGAAATGCAGGATGTTCAGAAGAAAAAACGCCATATGATACCCGTACTTATGGTATGGGTACTGTTACTGTTCTGGGGCTGGAATCTGTTCCTCAGGCTGTTTTCCCCTGTATGATAAAAATAACCGTGGAGATTTCTCCACGGTTTTATTTTTGTACAGTTGTTTATTAAACAGTATGTTCTGTTATACCGCTGAACATATTTCCGCCAGTTTTGATTGCAAAAACTGTTTCTGTGGCTGAGCCACCCATGTTAAAGCCACCCTGTGGGATATTGGTAAAGTCAAATTCACCTTTGCCACCAAAACCCATTGAATTGCCGTTTTCATCCTTAACAAATTCGTCTTTTGTAAATTTATCATCAAAATCTTCTGGTGGAGTCATATCTCCCATACCTTCGGGCATTTCTCCTTTTTCCATATCCCCCTCTGGGCGCTGCATACCGCCCTGTGGCATTTCGCCATCAGGCATCTGCGGTCTCTCGCCCTGTGCAAATTCACCATTGCCTTCAGGTTTTTCCATCATATCGCCACCCATATCCGGACGGCCGCCCATCATATCACCATTGCCAGAGTGTGCCAGCTGTATTTCGCCTGTGATTTCTGTAATATTGGCAAATATGCCGTTTACACTTTCACCTGTGATTGATTCTGCTTTATACAGAGTATAGTCATCCTCTATAAGCAGTGGAGATGAATAAACCATAACTGTGCCGGAAGCTTCGCTTTTCAGACCTGTTACTGCTGTGCCTGCAGAAGATTTGAGAACAAAGTAGTCATCTGCATTTGCAGCAGCATTTAAGCTGAACACTACAAAATTCTGTGTGCTTTCATCTGAAATTTCATCATACATATTGCCTGTGGCAAATACTGTACCGCCGTTGATATATGTGCCCATATCAGTATCCAGACCACTGTCTGCACTGATTGAGTTGCCAAATGCGGAAACATAACCGCCATTGATTACCAGCCAGCCGTTGGAATCGATACCATCGCCTTCTGCGCCATTGTTTGAGTTGGCAAGAATGTGACCATCGTTGATTGTGATAACACTTACATAGTCTTCCCCAGCATTCAGAGCATCGTCACCGGAACGAATATTGATAACGCCACCGTTTATTGTCATATGCAATTTGGTTTCGATACCTTCGTTATCTGCTGTAAGATTGAGAACACCATCATTACCGTTTATATTAAGTGAAACCAATGATTCAATTGCTGCATCATATTTGTGCAGCTTATCAGTTGTGCCCGGTTCATAGATTCTGGCAACATGGCTGCCGCTGACATTGTTTACAGATCCGTCTGCAAGTATAAGATTAAAGCCCGCTGCAGATGTATCCACATCCTTTGTGGCTGTTTCTGTATCGTCACTGCCGCACTCGTATGCTTTGTAACATATGATTGCAGGTGCAACAGTACATGTAATATCCGCATTGTTGAGCCTGATGTTCACAACTGCATCAGGGTCTTTTTTTGCGTCCTCGCCCAGATTTACTGCTATCTGACCGTAGGAAATGCTGCCGCTGAACATATAGTTACCCGGTTGGGTAATATTAATTACTGTGTGTTTGTCGGCTTCTTCCTGGCTGTGTTCTTCATCTGCCTCACCCTCGCCATATTCACTGCCCTGGCCTTCCAGGTAGAAAACTATGTCGTTGGAAACGTATACAGCAGATGAGGAGTCTGTAGAGGCAGGTTCGCCCCCTACAAGCACGCCGTCATCTGACAGTGTAATGCCTGTATAGGTAGCGGTGGCTTCTTCGCCCTGCTGCTGCGAACCGCAGGCAGTAAATACAGAAGCTATCACCGATAAAGCTAAAATTAATGATAATACTTTTTTCAATTTTGTTCCTCTTTTCGTAAATTATATTTTTACAAGATATATTATATCCTATAAAACTGAATTCTGTGTGAATTTTTAATGAATAAAAAGAAAAATACAGTATCCTGCATTTATTTTCCTGTAAAAAGAGAACAATATTCACCTTTATATAAATTACAGCATATAAAAAAGCGGCTCTGATGAGCCGCTTTTAATCTGATTATACAGAATTATTTAACTGTAATTCTGCCGCTGCCGTATACTGTGCCGTAGTCCAGCAGCATGTTAGGGAATTTTTCAAGCAGTGGTGAGTTTGTAGCTTCGATAACACCGCCTTCAAAACCGCTGATGTAGTTTGCCAGTACCATGTAGTCAACCATTACATAGTCAACAACGTTGATAGCACCGTCAAACATATTGAAGCCGTCACCCAGGCTGCGCAGTGTGTAGCTGTTACCAGCCATATTGTACTGTGCATTCAGGTCAAGGTCTTCGTATTCGTTTGTTTCCTGGTTGTAAACTTTAACGTCTTTTACACGATATTCGCCTGTTGGGCCGCCAGTCCAAACACCTTTATCGTCTTTCTGAACAGATGTTGGGATTGAAGTATCGATTGTGTATGTAACGCCTGCAACCTGCAGGAAGCCGCCGCTTTCGCCTGTGCCAACATTCTGTGCACCCCATTCAAGAGCGTCCAGAACCTGCTGACCTGTAACTGTCTGCAGACATGCTACGTTGCCGAATGTGTGGATTTCTTTACATGTAAGGAAGGAGATATCGCCTGTGATAGCTTTGTTACGTACACCACCACCATTCATAATAGCAACGTCAATATCCAGATCCATATCGTCAAACAGGTAGTACAGAGCATCTGCTGCAAAGTCGCCTGTGTTTGTAGACTGTTTACGTACAAGACGTGTGCCGTCTGTATCATAGTTGTCAAATACCAGTTCTGTTGTACCGATTACTGCACCCAGTTCCTCATTGATTTTTTCAATCCAGCCGTCTTTCAGAGTTTTAACATCCTCAAATACAGGCCATTCTGCGCCTGCATACAGTTCGCTAACCAGTTTATAGCCAACTACTTCTGTAACTTCTTCGCCGTCTTCGTCAACTTTTACGTTGCCTTCTTCGTCTTTAACTGTTTCAAGGATTTCTTCGTATTCGATAAAGTCTGTTTTGATTGTGCCGTCTGCACCAACAACCATCAGACCAATGCGGTCAAAGTATTCACCTGTCTGTGTCAGCAGAACATTGTTACCGTCTTTGTCAGCAACCTGTTTGCCTTCAACTGTGGAGTGTGAGTGACCGTCAATAAATGCTGACAGACCAGAAACTTTAGCGATTGTTTCTTCACTTGTCCAAGGCTGTGAAGCTGGGTCGTCACCCAGGTGCCCCAAAGCAATAACTGTTGTTGCGCCTTCTTTTTTAGCATCGTCAATAGCTTTCTGAACATCTGCCTGCAGGTCCTCACCGTTGTCGCCGCCGGAAATACCATAGATGTATTCGCCGTCTTCGTTCTGGAAGTATGCTGGTGTGGATTTTGTGAATGATTCAGGTGTTGTGATACCTACAAATGCAAGTTTGTGGCCACCGATTTCGAAGATTTTGTAGCTTTCAAGAACGTTTTCTGTTCTTTCACCGTTTTCCAGCTTGTAAAAGTTAGCGGATACATATGGGAATTCTGCCCAATCAATAATATCCATAGCGCCAACCATGCTGTAGTCGAATTCGTGGTTACCAAGTGTTGCCAGGTCATAGTCTGAAGCATTCATCAGTTCGATGATTGTTTCGCCAAAGTCCATAGAACCGTAAACAGTACCCTGTGCGTGGTCGCCTGCGTCAACAAGCAGAACGTTTTTGTACTGTGTCTCCAGTTCAGCTTTAACTGCAGCGATTACATCGTAGCTAAGAACGCCATCAATGTAAGTGTGCACGTCATTGGTGTACAGGATAGCAACATCCTCTTTTGGTGTTTCAGAGCTGCCACATGCAACAAGTGAAAATACCATTGTCAGTGACAGCACCAAAGCAATCAATTTTTTCATCATAAAAAATTCCTCCGTGTTTTGCGCGGCAAATTGCTTCACCCCGCTTCTGCAGGGTCTTTGCCACAGCTATTATAATAATCATAACATTTTCAGCACTAAAATGCTATGTTAAAATTGCCTATATGTTTTCAACAAATACATTAAAAATGCCAAAGCAAACGGCAGGGTTATGTTCCCTGCCGTTTCCGTTTATCTAAATGTATTGTACAATTCTTCTTTTGTCATAATATCAGCGTGACCGCCCACACATTTTTCAAAATCCAGTGTGTCCATCAACGCCAGATACTCTGCCACAAGCTTCTCATCATAAGGGATTTTTGCTGTTTCTGCCAGAAAATCATCTTCATGCTCAATGTCAAAATGCCACGGCTTGCCGTACAGATCCTTGCCGTTGCTGTCTCCCAGGAAAACAAATTTTTCGCTTGGGATATAGCAGATTACAGCGTCATCAGAATGAGGGCCTTTTGCGTGGATAAGATGGCACACAACACCGCCCAGGTCAATTGTCATGCTGCCGTCAAATACTATATCTGCTCCCACTACTTTTATCAGATTGCGGTCAGTGTATTCGCGTTTAATCATTTCATTGCAGAACACAATATCCTCTTTTGTTTCAACACGGAGGTCCATTGATTTATCATCCCATTTCCACTGTGCCACTTTCAGCAATTGGTCATTGGTCTTTTTGCCTGCAATTGTGGGCACACCCCAGGCGTGCATACCAAAGGTATGGTCCCAGTGCCAGTGGGAAACAGCCACAAAATCCGGCTGTGGCAGCTTCTGGTGCAAAAGCCTGCCTTTCAGCAATTCCACATTTTCAGCAGAGTTGCCTGCCTCAAAAAGCAGACTGTATTTATCCCCCACAATCAGACCTGTGTTTGGTCTGTCTGTGTAGTGTTCAGGCGGTTGTATATAAATTCGGTCAGAAATTTTGTTGAACATCGCTGATTCCTCTTGTCTGTATTATTCCCCGCGGCCGAAATTTACAACCCTGCCGTTGTTCCACAGGTTCACGCTGGCTTCTTCTGCAGCCTTTTTGCTTTTTTCGTCTTTGTATTCCATATGGCCTGTCCGCGCCCCACAGTCCACACATTCAATGTAAACACACCAGCCGCCAACGTGGTCCATCAGTGCAGGTCCGCCACAGAAAGGGCAGTCTTGCAGATCATACATTTCAATATCTTTATATTCCATAATATACTCCTGATTGATAATTAAAATATTGTATATATTATCGCATACAGACGGGGAAAGTTCAATAAAAAACAGAAAAAATAAACATTCAAAGATAATTTATAAAAACTGTACATAAATTTGAAGCCACCGGTTTATCAGCCGGTGGCTTTTGTGATATGGGAATTTCTGTATTTTATCAGACCGGTCTGTATCCAACAGGCAGGTCCAGAGCATTTACAAACCCCGGGGCAGCTTTGACAAGCTGCGGAATAAGGTTGATGCTTGGAGCAGCTGATGTGAGGAAAACATCCGGTTTTGCAAAAACTGATGAAAATTCAATTGTATTGTTCAGTTCACCTTTGAATTCAATTCTCATTTTTCTGCTTGGCAGCGGCTGCATTTTATCATGTACTTTGTGTACAAAATGGAAACCGCTTACTTCCTTGCCATCTTTCTTTACACACATTGTGAGAATATGACCTGAAACTGTACCTGGCATAATTTTACCATGAGGGGTGTCCATTTCAACTTCAGCCAGCAGTGGCTCATTTACACAGGAGTATTCATCCCATTCAATGCCCAGTCGGTCAGCAACTTCCATTACAGTAGGACCATAGTAGCTGAAAATAAAGTTTTCCATATACTCTGTGTCAATTTCATCAGGTTTTTTGCCAAAGCCAAAGGATTTTGTCCAGGAAGAAACATTGTAATAGTCGTCTTCGCCGCCGTAAACAATTACCTGATCAATTCTACCGCCCAGCATCCCCAGAACTGTTGTGATAAATGGTGTGTATATACCCGGATAGATACCCTGTTGAACATAGGTCACACCGTTTTCTTTTGCAACTCTGTCAATTTTTTCAAAAAATTCAGGTGCCGTTTTGTGGGCATAATATGTAAGTGTCGGTGTGGCAACATTTTTGCCCGCGGCCAATGCTTTGCAGATTTCATCCACGTTCTGTGTAACACCCGTAGGGGATACATTTCCTTTATCAAATGTATTTGTGGCATAGTAGAGTACTACATCTGCTTCAGTAGCCAGAACAGCATCCAGGTTATCACTTACAGGCACACCTGTAGGTTCCACACCGGACAGAACGCCGCTGTCTTTACCTGCTTTTGCAGGGTCGGTATCGTATACGGCTACCAGCTCCAGACTATTGCGCTGAATAATCTGTCTTACACCAGCTGAACCTACATGACCAAGCCCCCAGATAATGATTTTATATTTTTCCATTGATATATCTCCTTGTTTAACTTTTAAATAAAAGCAAACAGTTAATAAAGCCTATTTTTTGCAGGGTCAAGGAATGCCTGGATGGAAACACATCTTGTACCGGACTGAACTGTAAACACAGGTGTCAGGGTAAAGATTTTTTTGGAACAGTCAGGAAAAGCTTCATCAAGCATCGCTTTTGCCATTTCAGCATCTTCCATACAGTAAGACTGTGCAATTGTGATAAAGTATTTTTCGTCGACGCCGCTGTGTTTTAATTCATCGATTACTTTTTCAACAGCAGGTTTCAGACTTGGCATAACGCCCAGAGCAACAAATCTGGATCTGTCTTCATTGAAAGCCAGAACAGGAACGATGTTCAAGGATGGATCCAGTTTTCTTTCTTCTTCAGAAACACGACCGCCTCTCTGTACCATTGCAAAGTCCTGTGGCAGCATATTGTTTCTGTCGTTTTCTTTGATATAATCGAGAACTTTTACAATTTCTTCTACAGTATGACCTTTATCTGCCATATCTTTTGCAATATTTACCATTGCCCAGTTAACGCCACAAACTGTGCCTGATTCATATACTGTGATGTGGTCTCTCACATCGTCGTCCATCATTTCTTTTACAGCGCAAGCAGAGGAATATGCGCCTGAAAAATTTGCACCCATTGTGATATGGAGAATAGGTGTTTCTTCGCTTGCTTCTTCAAACAAATCCATAACTTCGCCTACTGCTGGCTGGGATGTTGTCAATTTAACACCATCTTCAATAAGGACCTTCAATTCATCCACATTTATTTCTTCAATTTCCCTGTAAGATTTATCGCCTGCAATAAGTGTCATTGGTACAAGGTCAATACCCATAGCTTTGCCTTCTGCAGGTGTATACATTGACGTTGTGTCTGTAGTAATTTTAACCATATTAAGTCTTCCTTTTTATTTTATTTTATAATTTTAAAAACTATATCATAAAATAAATAATAACATATATAGGTACGGTAATCAATGAACAAACTGTAAATTTTATAAAATACAAAATAAAGGGATTGCACAAAATGCAATCCCTTTGCGGTTTGTATTAAACAAAGTAAATTCGTTTTAAACTTATATCATCTGAAGAACACATATGTTCCCAGATTATTTTTCAGGTTTCATTGTTGGGAACAGCAGTACATCGCGGATGGATGCAGAGTCTGTAAGCAGCATAACAAGTCTGTCAAAGCCAAAGCCCAGACCGCCAGTTGGTGCAAGACCGTATTCCAGAGCTGTTACATAGTCGTAGTCAACCTGTGCTTTTGTGTTTGGTTCAAGTTCTTTTCTTTCAGCAACCTGTCTTTCAAAACGGCCTTTCTGGTCGATTGGGTCGTTCAGTTCGCTGAATGCATTACCAAATTCCATAGCATTAATGAAGTATTCGAAACGTTCTGTATATGCTGGATCTTCCGGTTTGCGTTTTGCCAGTGGGCTTATTTCTACTGGGTAGTCGTAGATAAATGTAGGCTGGATAAGGTTTTCTTCCACATAAGCATCAAAGAATTCTGCAAGGATAGCGCCTTTGGATGGTACTTCCGGCAATTCAACGTGATGTTCTTTTGCAATTGCGATAGCTTCTTCATCGGATTTGATTTCGTTAAAGTCTACACCGCTGTATTTTTTAACAGCTTCCAGCATTGTCATTCTTTCCCAGTGACCCAGGTTGATAACTTTGCCCTGGTATGGTACTTCCAGAGTGCCGCAAACATTCATTGCAACTGTTTTCATCATTTCTTCTACCAGGTCCATAATGTCATAGTAGTTTGCATATGCCTGATAAAGTTCAATAGTTGTGAATTCTGGGTTGTGTTTTGTGTCCATACCTTCGTTACGGAAGATACGGCCTACTTCGTACACTTTGTCAAAACCGCCAACGATAAGACGTTTCAGGTAAAGTTCTGTTTCAATGCGCAGAACCATATCCATATCCAGTGTGTTGTGGTGTGTGATAAATGGTCTTGCGGATGCACCGATTTCAAATGGAGTGAGGATTGGTGTATCAACTTCGATAAAGCCTTTTGTATCCAGGTAGTGACGGATTTCGCGCAGAATCATACTGCGTTTTACAAATGTATCTTTAACGTCAGGGTTAACGATAAGGTCTACATATCTCTGACGGTAACGCATTTCTGTGTCTGTCAGACCGTGCCATTTTTCTGGCAGTGGAATAAGAGATTTGGAAAGCAGTTCGATTTCTTTTACTCTGATGGAGATTTCGCCGTGTTTTGTTCTGAAGATTTCGCCTTTAACGCCGGCAATATCACCGATGTCCCAGGTAGTGATTTCTTTATAGTATTCTTCGCCCAGGATTTTCTGGTTAAGATACAGCTGGATTTTTCCGGAGTTGTCTCTCAGGTCCATAAATGCGGCTTTACCCATAATACGTTTGGACATTATACGGCCTGCCAGGCTTGCTGTGCCATGGTCTTCATCTTCATCATTGTAGCTTTCTACAACATCTTTTGCGTAATCAGTTACATCGTATTTTGTTTTAACGAATGGGTCCTGACCTTTTTCCTGCAGTGCTTTCAGCTTGCCACGACGCACCTGCATCTGTTCGCTAAGGTTTTCTTCCTGCATTTCTGGTACAAGATTTGTGTTTTCCATTGCTTTGCTCCTTTATATATTTATTTTAAATTTATTACATATTTAATCAGTTTATTTTAACATAAAAAACCCGGTTGTACAAGTATCTTGCTTTGCAAATAAAAAAATATCCGTATTTAATAAAAATATGACTCCTGCCCTGTTTTCTTTTGGTATTATTTATAACAATTAAGTAAATTAATACTTATAGTTTATTTACAAATAAAAAAAATTGGTATATAATATTACATAATGATATAGATATAAAAACCATATGATATGTTTTAAAAAAAAGGGGGAAGTACTATGGATTGGATTGTACAGGCTGAAAAGAAATATTTATGGAGCAGCAACTGGGCTGACTGGACACTGGTACGTTTCTGTCTGTTTGCCCTTGGTATGATGACAGGTGTACTTATTCACAAAAAGGCCAAAAAGCCTGTGTTTGTGGTTGCTCTGCTGGCTTTTGTGGGTACAATTATTCCTGTAGCCTATAAATATTTCAAAGTAGGTACAAGCGAATCAACAATTTACTAATAACCGGCCACCTGTGCAGTACAGGTGGTTTTTTCATATGCCGAGGGAATCATGACCACCAGTTGAACTGGTGGTATGCACAAGCCCTAGAAGGGCATATTA
>CAZYSS010000072.1:0-10829 GCA_964649845.1 uncultured Oscillospiraceae bacterium | reverse complement strand
TTTCAGGAGGTTTCTGAACAAAACAATAGAAATTTATCTTAAAGATAAAGAAAATAAATCATCAGTTTATGTAAATATCAATCCTCTACAGGAATAAAAGGAGTTTTAATATGGCAATAAGAAATATTGTTAAAGACGGCGATCCTATTCTCAAAAAAGTGTGTCGCCCTGTAACTGACTTCAACGAAAAACTGGCTACACTGCTGGACGATATGGGCGAAACAATGATAGATGCCAACGGTCTTGGCCTTGCAGGCCCACAGGTTGGTATGATGCGCCGTGTGTTCGTTGTGCTGGACCAGTATATTGACGAGGACGACAACGAAGTTGACGAAATCATTGAATTTGTAAACCCTGAAATCCTTGAAAAAAGCGAAGAAACAATCACTTCCTTTGAAGGCTGTCTGTCTTTCCCAGGTAAAAACGGCCTTATCACACGTCCTGCATATGTGCGTGCAAAAGCACAGGACAGATACGGTGACTGGTTTGAAATCGAAGCAGAGGGCATTCTCGCACGTGCTATCTGCCACGAAAATGACCATCTCAACGGTATTACAGTTCTTGACAATGCCGATATTTTTTACGAAAACCTGACAGCAGAACAGCTGCAGGAAATCCAGCAGAGGGAAGATTATGAATAAACAGGATGCAAAGGTTCTCTTTATGGGCACCCCGGATATTGCCCGTGACTGTCTTGCACAGCTTATCGCAGACGGCTGGAACATTATCGGTGCTTTTACAAGAGAAGACAAACCGGTGGGCAGAAAACAGATTATGACTGCACCACCTGTAAAAGAGCTGGCTTTGCAGCATAATATTCCTGTATATCAGCCAAAAACTCTTAAAGGTGAATACAGTGACGTTATTGCAGATTTAAAGCCGGATATGATTGTGGTAGTGGCTTACGGCAGAATTCTGCCAAAGGCTGTTATTGATGTACCGCAGTTTGGCTGTCTCAACCTGCACGTGTCACTGTTGCCAAAATACCGCGGTGCCGCGCCTATACAGTGGTCACTTATCAACGGCGACAGACAGACAGGCGTTACAGTAATGCATATTGACGAAGGCCTTGACACCGGCGATATTATCGATGTTCTGCCTATAGATATTGAAGAAAACGAAACACAGGAAGAACTTTTCAGCAAAGTTGCAGAAAAAGGCAAGGTTTTCTTAAGTCAGGTAATGGAAGCTGTTGTGACAGGTAATTATACCCGCACACCGCAGGACCATACTCAGGCAACACTTGCACCTCCTCTTACAAAGGAAATGGCACTGTTTGATTTTGGTACAGATGCACTTACATTGCACAACAAAATCCGCGGTCAGAATCCATGGCCAAGTGCGCATTTTATGTATGATGGCAAAAAAGTAAAGGTTATCAAAGCACAGGTTGTGGACAAATCCGGCACAGCTGGCGAAATTCTTTCTACCAAACCGCTGGTTATAGCCACAGCGGATAAAGCACTTCAGCTGATTACTGTTCAGCCGGAAGGCAGTAAAGCTATGGATGGTACAGCATGGGCAATGGGCAGAAGATTCAAAGCCGGTGACACAGTTTTATAAAATTTCCATATTCTTTTTACCAAATTATCAAATATACAGGGTAAAATATAATCAGAATATATTGATTTAATCAAAGGAGATTTATAAATGTATTTTTATGGTTTTGATATATACTATTTTTTACTTGTAATCCCGGCGGTGATATTTTCACTGTGGGCGCAGTCAAAGGTGAATTCCACATTTAACCAGTATTCACGCGTTACAACCTACAGCCGTATGACAGGCTTTGAAGCTGCCCGCAGAATTCTGGATGCCAATGGCCTGCGTCATGTTCATATTGAGCGAGTTTCCGGCAATCTTACTGACCATTACGACCCAAGAACAAACGTTATCCGTCTTTCTGACAGCGTGTTCTCATCAACCAGCGTTGCTGCTATTGGTGTAGCGGCTCACGAGGCTGGTCATGCGGTGCAGTACGCAACCAACTACACACCTATAAAAATCCGCAGTTCCATCCTGCCTGTATGCCAGATTGGCAGCCAGATTTCATGGCCGCTGATTTTCTTCGGCTTCTTTATGAACAGCCAGTGGCTGGTAAACATCGGTCTTATACTGTTTGCTTCAATCTCGGTGTTTCAGTTTGTTACACTGCCTGTAGAGCTGAACGCTTCCAACCGTGCTATGGATGCCCTTGCCCTCAGCGGCAGTATCACGGAAACTGAATTGTACGGTGTGGAAAAGGTGCTGAAAGCCGCCGCCATGACATATGTTGCAGCACTGGCTGTGTCGCTTGCACAGCTTCTGCGCCTTGTTATCCGTTTTGGCGGCAGAGACAGGGATTAATTATACAAAAGAGGTTTTATGGCACAAGATTTAAACAGAAAACTTGTGGTTGACGGTCTGCTGAAGGTGGAAAAATCAGGCTTTTCAAACCTGGTGCTTCCATCCCTTCTGTCAGATACCAGGCTGTCACCCCAGGATAAGGGCTTTATCTCGGTATTGTTTTATGGCACAACCGAGAGAAAAATCACCCTGGACTACATCCTGCAGCAATTTATCTCAAAGCCGCTGAAAAAGCTGGACAAAGAAGTTCTTGCAATTATGCGCAGCGGCCTTTATCAGATTTTATATATGAATTCAGTGCCGTCTTTTGCGGCAATTAACCAAGCGGTAAGCCTGTGTTCTTCCTTCAAAAAGACCAGTGCAAAGGGCTTGGTTAATGCTGTTTTAAGAAAAGCGGCAGATTTTGATATTTCACAGGCAGAATTCACTTCTGAACCGGAAAAAATGAGCGTTATTTATTCCATAAGCGAAGAGATTGTTGCCATAGTGATGGCGGACTATCCTGACACCTATGAGGATATTCTTAAGGGAATGTTAAGAAATCCTCCATTGACAATTAATATAAACACCACTAAAATTTCAGTTGATGACTATAAACAGTCCCTGGCGCAGGCAGGTGTGGAATATACAGACACAGCCCTGCCAAACTGCCTTGAAATACTTTCAGGAGGTGCTGTAACAGATTTGCCGGGCTTTGCTGCAGGTCATTTCTTTGTGCAGGGCATTGCCAGCCGGTATGCTATCAGTGCAGCAGGTATAAAACAGGGAGATAATATTCTTGACCTGTGTGCTGCACCTGGCGGTAAAAGCTTTGCTGCAGGCATTTATCTGGCAAACACAGGTTCAATCATCAGCTGCGACCCTAATCCTTCCCGCCTTGTACTTATAGAAAACGGTGCAGAACGCCTTGGTTTCACAAATATAACCACCCTGGAAAACCTGGGTCAGAACTACAGACAGGATTTGGGGGACAAAGATATTATTATATGCGACGTGCCTTGTTCCGGTATAGGCATTATTCCCAAAAAGCCGGATCTGAGATATAAAAAACTTGATGATATACAACAGCTGTGCACACTGCAGCAGGATATACTGCGCACAGCTGCACGCTATGTAAAAACAGGTGGCTGCATTGTATACTCCACCTGCACTATAAACAAAGCAGAAAATCAACATCAGATAACAGAATTCCTTGCTGATTATGACAATTTTCGTCTTGTGTCACAGGCCTGTCCTGTTGACGGGGCCGAAAATGATAACAATATGGTTACATTTTTGCCTCATAACACCAATTGTGACGGATTTTTTATAGCAGTATTGGAAAAAGTATGGTAAAATGGAAAAAATAGATATTAAAAGTTTACAGCTGGACCAGCTGAAAGAATATGTTTCATCTCTTGGTGCCAAAGCATTTGTGGCAGGCCAGATTTATACATGGCTTCACGAAAAATGTGTGGATACCTTTGATGAAATGACAAATATATCCAAAAACCTGCGTGAAAAACTGAAAGAGGAATGTTACATAACAACTCTTTCCATCCGCAAAAAACAGGTTTCTGTGGATGGCACAATCAAATACCTGTACCAGCTGGCAGACGGAAACTGTATAGAAACTGTACTTATGCGCTATGAGCACGGAAACAGCATCTGTGTGTCCTGCCAGGTTGGCTGCCGTATGGGCTGCACATTCTGTGCGTCCACACAGCATGGCAAGGTGAGAGACCTTACCGCCAGCGAAATCCTGCAGCAGCTGTATCACACAGAAAAGGATATAGGGGAAAGAGTGTCCAACATTGTTATGATGGGCATCGGTGAGCCTCTGGACAACTTTGACAATGCAATTGCATTTATCAGGATTATTTCTTCCCCACAGGGCAAAAATATCAGCCAGAGAAACATCAGTCTGTCCACCTGTGGTATTGTGCCTAAAATCTATGAACTGGCACAGCTGAAGCTGGGCATCACACTTTCAATATCACTCCACGCCACAACCACAGAAAAACGCAAGGTGACTATGCCAATCACCAAAGCCTACAGCGTGGAAGAATTGCTGAAAGCCTGCCGTGATTATGCAAAAATCACAGGCAGAAGAATATCTTTTGAATACACAATGATAAAGGGTGTCAACGATACAGATGAAGATGCCCTGCGTCTTTCACAGTTGTTGAAGGGTATGATAAGCCACGTCAACCTTATTCCGCTTAATCCGGTGGATGGTTCCGCCTACACACAGAGCGATGACAGGGCTATCAGGGCTTTTCAGAAAAAACTTACAGACCTTCATGTAAATGCAACCATCCGCAGACGACTGGGCCAGGATATTTCCGCAGCCTGCGGTCAATTAAGAAACGAAAACAGGTGAGTTATGAGAATTGTCGGTAAAACAGACAAAGGGTACAGACGCCCCGATAATCAGGACAGATACGTGGCCGGTGTGCTGGCCAACGGTGTCTGCTTCGGTTTTGTGGCAGACGGTATGGGCGGTGCCAAAGGCGGCAGCGTTGCTTCAGCCCGGCTGTGCAGGATTATGGAGGAATGTCTGTTCCAGCAGAATGACAATATGGCTATGGACGTGGAAAAAACCGTTCTGGATGCCATAGATACTGCGTGTTCTGAAATTTATCATTTATCCAGAAAGGATGAAAAGCTGTCCGGTATGGGCACCACAATTTCCGGTGTCACAGTACAGGACAACTGCTGTATTGTCTACAATATCGGCGACAGCCGTGTGTACGTACTGCGAAAAGGAGTGCTGAATCTTGTTACAGAAGACCACTCCGTGGTACAGCAGCTGTTCAGACAGGGTGCCATTACAGAGGACGAAATGGTAACACATCCACAGAAAAACCTCATCACCCGTGCAGTAGGAGTGCGCAATGATGTGGATACAGATGTCAGTGAACTGATACTCCTGCCTGGAGACAGGATTCTCTGCGCATCAGACGGTCTTACAAACTTTGTGTGCAAAGAGGAAATGGCACGTATACTTGCCGATGAAGATTTCTACACCATACCGGCAAAACTTATAGATAAAGCTCTCCGGCATAACGCCAGTGACAATATCACTGCTGTTGTAATGGAATATTAATACAGAAAGGTTTACAGCTATATGGATAACAGTTATATAGGTAAAAAAGTTGATAACCGATATGATGTAATATCCCTTATCGGTGTGGGCGGTATGTCAAACGTTTATAAAGCTATTGATACCACCACAGGCAATACTGTTGCTATCAAATTCCTGAAACAGGAATTTTTTGAAAACGAAGAGCTGGTGCGCCGATTCAAAAATGAAAGCAAAGCCATATCACTTCTTGATAACCCAAATATCATCAAGGTTGTTGACGTTAATATCAACGATAATGAAAAATATATTGTAGTTGAATATATAGACGGCATCACACTGAAAGAATATATTGACAACCGCAAGGTGCTTACCTGGCAGGAAACAGTCCGGTTTACCAGCACCATTCTTTCAGCCATAGGCCATGCCCACGACAACGGCATAATTCATCGCGATATGAAACCGCAGAATGTTATGCTGCTGCGTGACGGCACGCTTAAAATAATGGACTTCGGCATTGCCCGTCTGTCTACAGCCAACCAGAAAACAGTTACAGACAAAGCTATCGGTTCAGTGCATTATATCAGCCCTGAACAGGTGCGCGGCAAAAACAGCGATGGCCGCAGCGATATCTACAGCATTGGTATTATGATGTATGAAATGCTTACAGGTGTGCTGCCGTTTACATCAGATTCTGCGGTTTCCGTTGCTATGAAGCAGGTGCAGGATACAGCCCGGCGCCCAAGTGAAATTATTGATACAATCCCTGCAGGTCTTGAACAGATTGTGCTGAAAGCTATTGAGAAACAGCCATCTGCCAGATATCAGACAGCGGCAGAAATGTTGGCTGACCTGAATGAATTCAAGGCAAATCCTGCAATTATTTTCCCATATGGGGACGAAGGAAAAACACAGACAGTGGTGGTGACAAACGTGGCAGATAAAAAGCCGGTAAAAAAAGTAAAAGTTAAAAAAGGTTTCCGCATCACCCTGCCGGTAATGGCAGGTGTGGCTGCTGCATTTCTGCTCAGTGCGATTGTAGCCTGTTTTGCTATTCTCAAAACAAACAACAGCCCTCTGCTTTCAACACAGCGGGATGTTGAGCTTCCAAACTTTGTTGGTATGACAGAATCTGAAGTAAAGGCAAACGCTGATTTCAGATATGAAGTGGAATATCTCTATTCAGGTGAATATGAACGGGGCACTGTAATGTCACAGAACCCGAAACCTCCTAAAACAATCAAGGAGGGTGGCCTTATAAAACTGAAAGTAAGCCAGGGCCCTATGAGCAGCCAGCTGCAGGACCTGACAAACTATTCCAGAAGTGAGGCAGAACGCATCCTTTCTGAAATGGAAGTTCATGTAAATATCAAGATTGTTGGTGACGAAAAAGTAAATCGCGGTTATGTAATTAAAACAGACCCTGAAAAAGGCAGTATTATTCATTCAGGTGATATTGTAACACTGTATGTTTCTTCCGGTGATCCTGACGATAAAAACAAAACTTTTGTTGTAGGCGTTACAGGGGTATCCTTTGAAGAAGCCAATAAAATCCTTGCCAAGAGCAATCTGGTTATAGGCACATATTCATACAGAACAGACGGCTCACCGGAAGGAACTGTTATAGAACAGAGTCCACGGCCGGGTACAGAGGTTGTTGCAGGCAGTACAGTAAGCCTGGTTATCTCATCAGGTCCGCCAAAATGTCCGGACTGCGGCTCAAAAGATCATCTCAAACATCCGGTATGTGAATTCTGTGACTCCAAAAAGCATCTTACAGAAGAACATACCTGTGCAGTATGTGGTGCAGTGGGCTCACACGGTGATACATCCTGTCCTGAAGGCTGCCAGAAGCATCCGGGCGAGCATAAAGCTGACCGGTGTCCTGACAATAATACAGGCGGCGATGAAAATACAGGCGGCGAAAACACAGGCGGTGAAGGTGACGGTACCGAAAGCGGTGGCGGCGATAACAGCACAGAAACCGGTGGAACAGATACAGGTACCGATACAGGCACAGTTACAGAATAGGAACTCTATATATGACAGAAAAAATAATCCTGAAAAGCATAGGCGGTTTTTACTATGTGAAATCAGGTGATGAAATTATAGAATGTAAAGCAAAGGGAAAGTTTCGCAATCTTTCCCTTTCGCCTCTTGCAGGAGATATAGTTGATACAGAGTTTGACGGCAGTACAAATGTAATCACAAAAATCCATCCACGCAAGAACAAGTTTATCCGTCCACCGTTTGCAAATCTTGATTTGCTTATTCTGGTGGTTTCCACAGTGGAACCGGCACCAAACTATCTGGTGCTGGACAAAATGTGTGCAATTGCACGGCACAAGGATGTGGATGTGGCAATTGTAATCACAAAAACAGATATGGCGGAATACCAGCAGGTATATGACATATATTCAAAAGCAGGTTACCCTGTTTTTTATACAGGTGAAAATGACGACAGCCAGCTGGACGCACTGCGCAACCTTATGGCAGGCAAACTGTGTGCCTTTTCCGGCAACAGCGGCGTGGGCAAATCCACATTGCTGAACAAACTGTTTCCTCATCTTCGGTTGGAAACAGGTATTATCAGCAAAAAACTTGGCCGTGGCAAACATACCACACGCCAGGTGGAAATCTTCCATATGGAAGATTGTATGGTGGCAGACACACCGGGCTTTTCATCTGTGGAACTGGATTATGACAATTTTATATCCAAAACGGATCTGCAGTATGCATTTGTTGAATTTGCCCCATATCATGGAAAATGCAGATTCAGCGACTGTTCACACACAGGAGAAAAAGGCTGTGCCATTATAGATGCCGTAAAAGCAGGTGAAATATCGGCTTCCCGACACGAAAGCTACAGTGCGTTGTACGACAGACAGAAAAACATAAAGGACTGGGAACTGTGATGAAACGTTGTGTAATCATAGGTGCAGTGGATATTGATTATCCGCTGGAAAATATGATAAGGGACACAGATTTTATTATCTGTGCTGATCGTGGTTGGCAACACGCCATCAGCCACGGCATCAGGCCTGATATGGTGGTAGGGGATTTTGACTCCTCACCTCATCCCCGGCAGCTGGATGCATCCGTCACAGTGCTTCCTGTTGTCAAGGACGATACAGACACATTTTATATAGCCAGATATATAGTGGAAAATGGATTTACAGATGTACTGCTGGCAGGTGTGATAGGTGGCAGACGCATAGAACATACTGTTGCCAATATCCAGACACTGGTTTATTTTGCCCAGAACAGGATAAACGCCACAGCAGTGGATAAATACAGCCAGCTTCTTGTAATAGAAAACGGCACAATCACTCTGCCGGATATGCCTGGTAGATACTTCTCATTGTTTTCAATGGGGGACAGGGCAGAAGGAGTTTCCATCAGAGGTGCAAAGTATCCTCTGGACAATTACACCATCACCAATTATTTCCCTATAGGAGTAAGCAATGAATTTATCGGTGAAGAAGTGACTGTTTCAGTAGAAAAGGGCACTCTGCTGCTGATAATTACAGAAAAAGATTGAATTAAAAAGACTTTACCTTTATATCAGGTAAAGTCTGTCTTTTTTATAGCAAAATTTTTTAAGTGAGGAGAATATTTCTGAAGTGCCTTTGTAAAAATCTGCATAAAATCTCTATAAAAACAAAAATGGGCGTAAGCCGCCCATACGTTATTTTTGGTTTTTTTCTATTTCTTCTTCAAGGCGTTTGATTTCTGCGCGGTTTTTTCTGATTTTGTTGATACAAAACAGAACAATTACAGCCAGTACTACCCAGAAAGAAGCTGCGCCCATAGTATACATTGTGTCCTGCATAAACATATCCCCCAACATTGATATTAATATTTTAACATAAATGTACAGTTTGGCAACATTAAATTTTGTAATAATTTTGTTATCTTTTTTATAGGGAAATATGCATAAATTATTGTGATTTTTTTATAAAATTTGCATATAAAAAGTAAAAGCATTGTAAAATTTCATAAAAAATCATATTGCAAAAATATTGTGGTTGATATATAATTTTATTTGAAAAGGGACGAGCAGTCCCCAAAAGTGTGAAAACATCAATATTATCAGGAGGAAATTTCCCATGAAAAAATTACTTGCTCTGGTTCTTGCCGGTGTAATGGCTTTCTCCCTCGTTGCTTGCGGCGGCGGTTCTGAAGGCGGCGATGTAGACGCAGACGAAAAACTCAGCGTTATCCTCGTTTGTTCAACACTTGGCGACAAATCTTTCAATGACTCTGCAGACGCTGGTCTGAAAGAACTTGAAGCTGAAGGTCTTATTAAGTACAAAGCTCTCGAGTTTGGTACAGATAACTCCAAAGTTAACATTACACTCGAAGAAGTTGCTCCAGAATACGACATCGTTATCTGCAACAACCTTGGTTACGGTATGGGTTCTGCATGGCTGAGAGAAAATGCTGACACATATCCAGACACAATGTTCCTTGTTTACGACGAACCAACAGACCTCGTTGAAAACAAATCCAACGTTCAGATGATCGGCTACAAAGCTAACGAATCTGACTTCCTTGCTGGTGCTCTTGCTGCTCTTATCTCCGAAACAGACGTTATCGGTTTCGTAGGCGGTATGGAATCTCCAGTTATCCATGACTTCCTCGTAGGTTACGTTGAAGGCGCAAGATACGTTAACCCAGACATCAAAATTAATGTTTCCTACATTGGTTCTTACACAGATGCTGCTAAAGGTAAAGACCTTGGTAAAGCTGCTATCGACGCAGGCGCTGACGTTCTGCACGCTGTAGCTGGTTCCGCTGGTAACGGTTACCTGGAAGCTGCTATGGAAGCTGGCAAACTTGGTATCGGTGTTGACTCTGACCAGTACGAAGTATTCAAAAACGAAAAACCTGACCTGGCAAAATCCATCGTTACATCTTCTCTGAAAAACGTTGGTCTGTCTCTTCAGGTTATCATCCGTGAAATCGCTGATGGCACATACGAATGGTCACAGATCAGATGGTTCGGTATCCCAGAAAGCTGCGCAGGTATCGCTGAAAACGAAAACTATCTTGCTCTCGTTTCTGCTGAAGACCAGGCTACACTGGAAGATATCAAAGAAAAAGTTGCTAACGGCGAAATCGTTGTTTCCACAGCTTACGGCATGGATGCTGAAACACTGAAAACATACCACTAATTTTTAATCTATAATTTCAATCTATTTTTCACACTGACAGATTGTAATTAAAATCACGAAAAATAAGGCAATACTCTATGAGTATTGCCTATTTTTTGGATAAATTGCAAATTTTTATTTACATTTTGTTAATTTTTTAGTACAATATATATGAATTTTAATACTTAGTGAGGTGAGGAATATGCCAGAAGAAATTTTGCTTATGGATAAGATAACAAAAGTTTACCCAAACGGCTTTGTTG
>CAZYSS010000071.1:0-10839 GCA_964649845.1 uncultured Oscillospiraceae bacterium | reverse complement strand
GCTGCTTTTTATTTTTTGTAATAATTTTACACGAGAATCTCACGTGTTCGATTCCACGACTCGCGGCAAAGCCGCTCCCTGTGTAAGTTCCACCGACGGAAAATCCTGCACCTATGGCTTGTATTTTCCGGGTGTCACGTATTGTACGGGTCACCAGAAAGCAGTAAGTCGGATGATTTGCTGCTTTTTATTTTTTGTAATAATTTTACACGAGAATCTCACGTGTTCGATTCCCTGTATATATACCACCAGACCGGAATAATGTCATCCTGAGCGAGCAAAGCGAGTCGAAGGATCTTTGTCAGCATTGCTGACAACAGCTACGGGAAAATTGTTGTTTTGCAGCAAGTTTGCTGCTATGTGCATATTGAAACCCACAGCATGCCGGAAAGGTCATGCCTTCTTTTTTACTGGCGATTGATAATCGCCCCTACGGGTATTTTCTTGAAATCTGTGACCTGCGTATACAATATTATTCTTTTGTTCGGCTGTTGTTCGCTTTTATATTTCATTTTTTTCTTTACTTTTTGTTTTGTCGGGTATAAAATTAATATGTAACTGAATACGGCCCATTGGTCAAGCGGTCAAGACGTCGCCCTCTCACGGCGAAAACAGGGGTTCGATTCCCCTATGGGTCACCATAAAAATAACAGGCATTGGCCTGTTATTTTTATGTATGATAAACAAAAGGGAATCGAACCCCGAGAGGGTTTTTCCGTTAAGAAAACAGTCCGGTGGACTGTTTTCAGGAAAAAGAGCTTGAGCGGTAGCGAAAGCCAGACAGTATGCAAGGCAAAGCCGTAGCATACGGCGATTCCCCTATGGGTCACCATAAAATACAGCAGACATAGCCTGCTGTATTTTATGTATGAAAAAGCAAAGGGAATCGAACCCATAAAGTTCTTAATACACAAATCACCTATATCTGGCAATCAAAAGAAAAACATATCCGGTAATTTATGTATTACATTCCGCGCAAATATTACAATTTTGTAATCCTGTGTGAAAATTTGGCGAATGTAATATTTACCCACTTGAAAAGCTTTTTTCAATAGAATATAATCATTAAAGAGAATATGAGCAGAGGTGATAATTTGGCAAAATACAGAGCTCCGAAAGAAAAAGTAAAATACAGAAAACAGCAGAGACGCAGAAAGCTGGCTATGTACAGTTGTATGGCGGCTTTTGTTCTGGTGCTTTCTTTTATAATAGTACAGGTGGTGGAAATGCTGGCAGGTGCAGCAGGTGCTGTAAAACCGGCTGTTTCATCTGCAAATCTTCAGCAGCCTAACACAGATATTACAAAACAGGCAGAAAGCTGGTCGTCCTATACAGGCGAGGTTGCGCAGACAATTAATCTGGATTCACCATCGGCTGAACTGTCTATGGTACAGGTTATGGAAAACGGCAAGGTGGATATTTCCTACTTTGACGATGCCCTCTTTATGGGCGACTCCCTGGCAGACGGTTTTAAAGTTTATACCCGCACAGGCTCCCTTTCACTGAAAGACTCCACAGCGGTTTATCTCACGCAGAAAAGCACCACTCCCCGCACATTTCTGCAGCCGGGCGTAATGGTGGATGCAGGCGCAGGCCCTGTAGACGTGTGGGCGGTTATCCGGCAAAGACAGCCAAAGAAAATGTATATCACTCTCGGTACCAACGCCCTGATGAGTATGGATACAGAAACTTTTATAGACAGCTACTATCAGCTGATTGACAAAATCAGGCAGACAAGCCCTGAAACCATCATTTATGTAACCACAGTTACACCGGTAACAGCCTGGAAAGGCCAGGAAGAGCCACGTATGTCCTTTGACAGGATTTACAGCTACAACCAGCGGATTGCAAAAATGTGCATTGAAAAGGACCTGGCGCTTATCAATCTGTATGATGTGCTGAAAAGCTCCAGCGGTTATCTGAGAGAGGAAATTGCAGCTGCAGACGGATACCATCTCACACCTACAGGCTATCAGCAGTGGCTGGATTATCTGATTTCACACACAGTGTACAACCCATCAAATGTTTATATATAAAAGCTCCGGTAGCACCAATGCCACCAGGCTGACAAAAAGAGATTAAAACAAGGAGCAAATCACCCGGTTTGCTCCTTTATTGCATAAAGGAGAGCGCGTATGAAAAAACTTTCAGCCATATTGTTATTGATTATATCGGTTACTGTGTTTTCCTCCTGCGGAAAGACAGGTGCCGGCAGCGTAACGGATAATGGTGCGTCAGCCAGCGGCTCGCAGCCTGACAATCAGAATATAGAAATCCATAAACCGGTATCAGCAGAAGAAACGATACTGTTGCTGTCCTCGATGGAAAAAGCAGCTGCCTGTGAATATCTGCAACAGAATTACACAGAACCTCTGGAAAGGGCAATGCTGCTTACTAAAGATGCTGCAGCAGGCGAAAATCTGGCGCAGAAATATACTTTTTATTATTTTATGGCTGCAGTATTCAATAATATTGATTATTATAAAGAAAATTATCCGGCCGGTTCGGAAAAGAACACGGTGTGTGTGCCGGCAGACGAAGTGGAGGAATATTTAAGCCTGTTTATAGAAAATACCGACAGTGCATTTCTGCGTACCGCACACAACAGCTTCTACAACAGTGAACAGAACGGATACCAGTATTTTGTAGGAGAGACAAGCTGGATTACAGACAGTACACAGGTTTTTGATTACTCGACTGACGAAGAAAAGCTGACCATAAGCTATTATATTCTTCCTATAGACTCTGACGATAAAATCCCTATGGCTGCAGTATTCTGCAGAAATGGAGATTATTACAAATACAGCGAAACACTGTCACTGTAAGCGTGTCCTGATGTAAAATAGGAATATATTTACTCAATACAAATAAAAAGAGGGTGCCCAATTTTTAAATTAAGCACCCTTTCTTGAATCAACAGACAATTCTGCCAATCGGCGGTACTGTAAGTTTCTGTTATGTATGTCTTAACCTATTTTTCTTGCCATGGCAATAACAATGCAGGCACCTATAATGTCTACCATCAGGCTTGCCAGGCCCTGTGCGGAAAAGCCCACCAGATTGAACAGGAAATGACCTACGGATGACCCCAGTACGCCGATAATGGCATTCATAACAATGCCGTGGTGGCTGCCCATAATTTTGCCTGCAATACAGCCCACAATTGCACCTATAATAATAGCACCTATCATAATACATCTCTCCTTGAATATAATATATCGCTTTATGAGCATAAAATAACATCTGTTTGTGTGAAAACTGCGAAAATGCAGAAATTATTTATAAAAAACAAAAACCGCTCCATCAGAGCGGTTATTATTTACTTGAATTATTTTGCAGCGTTAGCTTTTTTCATCATTCTGGAAACTTTTCTTGCTGCTGTGTTCTTGTGCAGAATACCTTTGGAACGAGCTTTGTCGATTGTAGATACTGCTTCTACAACTGCCATCTGTGCGTCAGCGGAACCATCAGCTATAGCAATGTCTGCTTTTTTGATAACTGTTTTAAGGTTGCTTTTCACAGCTTTGTTGCGAAGATTTTCCTTTTTGGACTGAGCTACTCTGTCTTTCTGAGATTTAATGTTTGGCATGATCCCACCTCCTTTATTACTGTGACAGTATTAATTATAATACCATTTTTATTTACAAATTGCAAGTACTTTTTTTGTACTTTTTCAACAATTTTAAAATCTGCCAAAACTTATTGTCAACTGTGATATTATACCACAGTTTTTCATATATTTAAAGGTAAGAAATTGATATTGGTGGTGATTTTTTTGCAGAAAATTGTCAGTTTTTTTCATATATGGCGGATATTTGTGCCTGCAATGGCTGTTATGGCTTTTTCCGGTCACTGGTTGGGGCTGGCTGTAGGTGCCCTGAATCCGGCACGGGCGCTGGAATATCTGAAAAGCAGCACTGCATACAGGCGGGAGATGCACACTTCTGCCAATCCATTTGCGGATTTTTCCTTTGACCGGTTTTCTGGGGGAGAGCAGACTGTGCCTGTCAGCACCCGGGCGGAAAGCTATCATCCAGATTACAATGTGGTTGAGGAGTTTATGGCCAGCGCAGAAAGCGATATTGTGCTGCGCGAAGAATATTGCTATCTGAAAAACCTTACTCACCTGTCCGCAGAGCAGGTGAAAACCATTATGCTGTCTCCCATCGGTTTTCAGGTGGAGAAAAACAGTGACCTGCCACAGATACTTATTTACCATACACACGCCACGGAAAGCTATGTACCCACATCGGATATGGCGTATGACAGCACCTATGCCTACCGCAGCACCGACTGCAGCAAAAATATGGTGGCAGTGGGTAAGGTGATGGCCGACACCCTGAACAGCCTGGGTTACAGCACGATACAGGATACCACCCTCCACGATTACCCTTCCTACAACGGCAGCTATGATTTAAGCAAAGCCACTGTGGAAGAATATCTGGAAAAATATCCTTCCATAAAAATAGTGCTGGACATCCACCGAGACGCAGTGGAAAGAAACGGACGGCTGATTAATCCGGTGGTCACCATAGATGGCATCAAATACGCCCAGATAATGATTATCAGCGGACGGGACAACGGATATATGAATATGCCCAATTATCCAGAAAACCTGAAATTTGCCAGCAATCTGCAGAATCAGTTGGGTAAAAGCTGGCCGGGACTTGCGCGCCCTATACTGTTTGACTACCGCAACTACAATCAGCAACTGACAACAGGAAGCATCCTGGTGGAGATAGGCACTCACGGGTCCACTCTGCAGCAGGCAAAAAATTCTGCCGCCGCCTTTGCAGGTGCGCTGGCAGAAATGCTGGATGGGATGCAATAAAAGAAAGGGACAGAGGGAATCATCCAACCGCCCGAAAAACGGACGACCAAAGGTAAGCGTAGCGCCGGAATGGTTTTCTGCGCAGCAGAAAAATGCGAGCGTGTCCTGCGAGCATAGTGGTGTCCCTACAGGCTTTAATCATACATTCAACCGCGTAGGGGCGGATATTATCCGCCCGTGGAGTAATGATAAATTCTGTATTTTTTCGAAACCGCGTATGGGACGGCCTCCCGGACGTCCCGTTGAATAACCACAAAACCCGTACATTTCCACCCATCACGCAGGGAACATTGCCCACAACGTCCCGTTATTGTCCGGTATTTGCATACATAGTACAATTTCCACAAAAAGGAAATATTTATTTTAGCAAAAATCATAATCATATACCTATTGACATTTTACTCTTAATAGTATATTATATCATTAAGGATATTAATGAAGGGAGGGACACAATGAACCAGAGAAATACATTTCAACGTACACTGACACTTGACGCTGTACACGCTCTGGCCAACCACCCTACTGCAGACGATGTCTACAACTATGTTCATGTAAAATATCCACAGATCAGCCGCACCACGGTTTACAGGAACCTGAACAAGTTGTGTGACTCTCATGATTTGCAAAGGGTGAAAATCTTTGGCTCGGCAGACAGGTTTGACCACAACCTGTATTCACATTATCATTTCAAATGTGACCAATGTGGCGATGTAAGCGACCTGGATCTGCCATATATGGATAATATCAATGAAATGTTCCATAATATTGGTGGCAGACAGATCAATGCACACCAGATTTTGTTTGACGGCTTATGTAAGAGCTGTCTGGAAAAAAGTAAATAAGCCATATGGCATTTAAAATAACGGAGGATTATTATGAATTTAAAAGGTACAAAAACAGAAGCTAACCTGATGGAAGCATTCGCAGGCGAAAGCCAGGCAAGAAACAAATACACATACTATGCATCACAGGCTAAAAAAGAAGGTTACAACCAGATTGCTGACCTGTTTATCGAAACAGCAAACAACGAAAAAGAACACGCAAAACTGTGGTTCAAACTGCTGCACAACGATTCTATCCCATCAACAGTTGAAAACCTGAAAGACGCTGCTGCAGGCGAAAACTACGAACACACAGATATGTACAAGAGAATGGCAGAAGAAGCTAAAGAAGAAGGCTTCACAAAAATTGCTTACCTCTTTGAAGCTGTAGGTAAAATCGAAAAAGACCACGAAGAAAGATACCTCAAACTCCTTGCCAACGTTGAAGGCGGCCAGGTATTTGAAAAAGAAGAAGCTGTTGTATGGTACTGCGCAAACTGCGGTCATGTACACTATGGTCTGAAAGCACCTGCAATGTGCCCTGTATGTGCACATCCACAGGCTTACTTTGAAGTAAAAAAATCCAACTTCTAATAAAAACTGAATACCCATAAACACAAAGAGATGGCGTCAGCCATCTCTTTTCGCGTTATACCTTATAAATTATCACTGTGTCGTTCCTGAACACAGGCTCTGCCTGCCATTCAGGAGTATTCACAGGTGTGAACACCACCAGATAGTCTATACCTTCAGCTTGTGCAGTTTCAAAAGCAGTGGATTCGTCATACACGTGGAAAATTTGGTCACTTACCTGTTCCAGTCTGCGGCGCACTTCGTGATACATACCGCTGTAGTCCATACAGTAGCGGTAGCTTTCCAGGAAACAGGCTCGCTGGCTGATGGCTGTATAATAATGGAATACACCTTCGCCAGCCTGATAGAGCTTGTTGTTTCTGTTGGTTGCAAAAATTTCATCCTGTGTAGTGTTTTCGCGCAGCCATACCATAGCTTCATAGTCCTCTGCGGTAACATATGATTCGTCATACGGGCTTAGACGCAGATTCAGTATTCTCAGCCCTGCCTGTACACCAGAGCGTGCTTCATCCAACAGGCTCAGGCTGTTCAGCATACCCGCAGCAACCATTATACCAATAAACAGGTATCCGGCTTTCTTTTTTTCAAAAACAAATCGGGACAGAAACTCCCCGTTTGCCAGCCACATTACAGGGATTGCAATAAGAATGAAATAAATCTGTGATGCAGAGTAATGATAATATACATTGTAAGCCACTACCCCACCCACAAACATAGCGTTTACACACAGCTGCATAAATGACAGATGCATAAAATGAGTCAGACTGTATACCAGGCCTGTCAGATAGATTACACCGCCGATGCCTGCAAACTGTACAAGGGATGCAGGTATGTTTACAAGGCCGGATAATCCATTGAATACCAGATTGTTTACAGCCAGTGAGAATATAAATTTATATGCCACGGCAAAACCGGCAGCGATACATACTGCAAAAACAATATGTTCCTTTTTGGTTTTCTTTGTAAATGCTCCCACAATACAGGAGGCAATCACTGCAAGGATAAACAGGGCGCCAATGGTACTTTTGTACATTGAAATAACAAAGCCTGTGCTGATGCTTGCCACCACAAAACCAAAGGTTTTTGCAGTGTTACTCATAGAGATTTTACCGTCAGCAATAAGCTTCAGCATACACAGACCGCCGCAAAGCACCATTGTGGAACTGCCCTGGCCGTTTATATTTGTCACATAATGGAACATACCGCCGCCATAAACGGTAAACAGGAATATAAACCCCATAAATCTTGCCAGCAGGTCGCTGCTGCAGAAAGCTTTTGCAGTCTGGTATACCGCTACCAGCAGTATTGCCACCACAGGCAGATACCAGTAAAAGCACAGACTTTCGTAGGCTGGCTGACCGCTGGCCACCGCCAGCATACCTGCTGTGGCATCATTGAGATAATGGTAATTTAGGGTAGTGTTGGCAAAACGCATATCAGTCAGCGGAAACCCAAGGCGTACACTTGCAGCGTTGCCCACAGACCATATCATATCCTGATGTACAAAAAAGTTTGTCACTTTGTCTGCTCTTGCAAAAGGCAACAGGCCACACAGAATAAAAACCGCAGCAAATCCTGCAAATGTTATGTAGGTAACGCATGTGTTTTCTGCAAACAGCATATCAGGGGTAATATCCCTGTGCTTTCTGAACAGATTGTACATTCCTGCAGCCAGTGGAATTATAATCATACCGCGCTGAAAGCCCACAGCGTCAAATACAATATAGTTTATAAAGAGAAAAAGACATCCCAGGCAGAAGCTGATAGCTACATTTTCAAACAGAGGGCCTTTGCTGACCAGCTTGTCCTTAATAAAATCACCGCACAGCACAACGCCCACAAGCAGACACAGGTTGAAGCCTGCCAGACCGCCTATAGTACCGCCTGCAGCCACAGCGCATATTGCATATACCAGCCATGCCAGCACAGCTAGGGCAAAGCTGATTTTATTAATTTTTTCTTTCATAGGTTGCACTCCCGAAAACGATTGTATACTTTAAATATTAATTATATCATAAAGAAGATTATAAATAAAGCATCTGGTTTTTTACAAAAACAAAACCACCCTTCCGGGTGGCTAATATTGTTTATCAGTATGTAAATACGCCGTTCAGGCTTTCGTCTTTGGCGATCCATTCGCTTTCCACGTCAATTGTGCGGAAATCCTCTCTGGAGTCACGGATAACAACAGTTTTTATACCTGCATTTATAATCATACGCTTGCACATAGAGCAGCTGTTGGAATTTTTGATGTAGCTGCCATCAGACACTTCCTTGCCGCACAGGTACATTGTGGCGCCAATCATTTCGTGTCTTGGGGCGGAGATAATGGCGTTTGCTTCTGCGTGTACACTGCGGCATACTTCATATCTTTCGCCGCGCGGAATATTCAGCTCCTGGCGCACACATCTGCCTATATCACAGCAGTTTTTTCTGCCGCGTGGTGCACCCACGTAACCGGTGGAGATAATTTCATCATTTTTTACAATAATAGCACCGTAGTTTCTGCGCAGGCAGGTACCGCGGGCAGACACAGTTTCAGCTATATCAAGATAATAATTTGTTTTATTTCTTCTCATAGTCGGGTTCTCCTGTATATCAATATTTTTATTTTAAAATATTTCATATAAATAATCAACAATATTTAATTAAAAATTGAAAAAAGCAGATATATTTGGTATCATTATAAAAAAGATAAAATCTGAAAGGAGAAATTTTATGATAAAGCTTTCTCAGGAAGAAATCAAGGCGTTGGTTGACTGCGCCATAGAATCACGCAAAATGGCATATGCACCTTATTCCAGATTTAAAGTAGGTGCTGCTGTGCTGGGCAGTGACGGCAAAATCTACGGTGGCTGCAATATTGAAAACGCCTCCTTTGGCCTGACAAACTGTGCCGAAAGAACTGCTATTTTCAAAATGGTGTCCGAAGGCTGCCTTACATTCAGAGCACTGGCGGTTGTAGGCGGTGATGATGAACCTGCCGAAAGCGGACCTTGCGGTGCCTGCAGACAGGTTATCAGCGAATTCTGTGAAGATGTAAACGAAACACCTATCATAGAATGTGGCCAGAACGGCAGCTACTATATGGAACCTGTAATCGCATTTTACCCACGTCCATTTATGAAATTTGAGCCAAACAATGACTAAACCACTTACAAATTTATCATATATAAAAGAATTAAGCGAAAGATACGGCTTTACATTTGAAAAAAAGTTCGGACAGAACTTTATTGTAAATCCATCTGTTTGTCCACGTATATGTGAACACGCCGAAGTTGACAAAAACACAGGTGTTATCGAAATAGGTGTGGGCGTAGGTGTTCTCACCAGTGAGCTGGCAAAAAATGCCGCAAAGGTTGTTGCCATTGAAATTGATACAACACTGAAACCACTGCTGGAAGAAACCCTGGCTGATTTTGACAACATTGAAATCATATTTGAAGATGTGCTCAATGTTGACCTTAACCGGCTGATAAAGGAAAAATTCGGCGATATGCGCGTGGTGGTATGTGCCAACCTGCCGTATTATATCACCAGCCCTATCATTATGAAACTGCTGGAAGACCGCCTGCCTGTGGACAATATTACAGTTATGGTGCAGAAAGAAGCTGCACAGCGCCTGTGTGCTGCAGAAAAAAGCAGAGAAATTGGTGCAATCAGTCTGGCGGTGCAGTATTACTCTGTGCCAAAAATGTGCTTCAGCGTTTCCCCGGGGTCTTTCTATCCGCCTCCAAAGGTTACCAGCAGCGTAATCAGGCTGGATGTGAAAAAGGACAATGAAATCACACCAGCCAGCGAAAAAAATATGTTCCGTCTTATCAGGGCGGCATTTACCCAGAGAAGAAAAACTTTTGTAAACAGTGTTTCTTCCACTCTTGGTATGCCAAAATCAGATATCGAAGCCGCCCTTGCAGAAATAGGTGAAAACCCTATGGTAAGACCGGAGAAACTGAGTTTGAAGCAGTTCAGTCAATTAAGTGATATACTGATTGAATAATTAGCAGCAAGAAAGACCTGTCACATTGACCAATGTCATTAAGTTAAGTATTTTCGAAAAATATCAACTTAATAAAACAAACTAAAATGTCATTCTGAGCGAAGCGACGCGTGCCCTTCAGGGTAAGAATCTTAAACACATTGTTAGAACTAAGATTCTTCGTCACTTCGTTCCTCAGAATGACACATTTTTCTTATCTGAATGACATTGCGCATTGACAGGTCTTTTTTTATGCAGACAGAATGACTGTAGAGGGGACTGCGGGCGACTGATAGCCGGCCCCTACGCAGTGATGCGGTATAACAAACAATCCGCAGATAAACAGTGTCGCCCGTTGATAAACCACAAAGCAGCCATAGTGTCATCCTGAGCGAACGCCAGTGAGTCGAAGGCTCTTTGTCCTGTAGCTGTAATAAAATTATTTCTTTGTAGATATTTGCGGTGCAAAGATTCCTCGGCTCGTTATACTCTTTCGGAATGACACAGACATCGTTCCTACGCGGTTATCATATACCACAAAAAAAAGAGATGCCCGAGGGCATCTCTCTTATAGACCAGTCAGTAATAAATTACCATTCAGCGTTGATAACGTA
>CAZYSS010000070.1:0-10903 GCA_964649845.1 uncultured Oscillospiraceae bacterium | reverse complement strand
AATATGCCCTTCTAGGGCTTGTGCATACCACCAGTTCAACTGGTGGTCATGATTTTTGTTTATTCAAATTCTGTGTCTGTTGTAACTTCCTGTGTATTGTCGATTGTTTCTTCAACAATTTCTTCTTCAGGACCTACAAATTCAAATCTTTCGTATTCGTCAAGATCTACAAAGCCGATATAGGATTTACCACAGTTTATAATCAGTGGGTTTTCGTCCATATCTGTAAATTCAAGAACATCAGATGCAGCACCTTTGAACCAGCGCATCTGTTCCATTCTGCCGTTGGAGAAATAGTATCCAACGCCGCCGTAGCTCAGATCAACTTTCTGGTAGTTAGGGTCATAAGCGCCACCGCCTGGGTATGGGTATGTGGAAATATCTGCAAATGCTACAAATACGTTTTCAAAACCCAGCTGTTCTCCGTTGTTTTCGTCGATTGTCTGTTCTCTTACTTTTTTGCTGCCGTTGTACTGGCTCATCATATAACGGTTTGTTGTTTCGTCATAAGTAAAATATGTACGGTAAGTTTCAGAATGAACGATGGAAATATCTGTTACCAGTTGGCCTGACAGTTCTCTTGTACCATTGTTTTCATCATACTTTACAAAGTTAAATATTGGGCTATTGTATGTTCTTTCCATATCATATTCGTATTTATCAATTGCTGTCTGCAACAATTCGGCATTTGTGTATGCTGTATGTTCAGTTGCATAGCCAGGTCTGTTTCTTCTGTATGTGAATACTCGGTACTGACCATCAATGTCCAGATAATTGTACTCAAAAGAGTCAATATATGTCTGTGTGATGCCGCTGCGGCCGATATGGCAGTACAGTGCAAAGTAAGGCATAGCCCACTGAAGGAACTGGTCACGGCCTGAACGCACAGGGCCTACATCACCATCAATTTTTGTATAGTCTTCAAAAATTGCCATAAAGCGTGTGATACCGCCTTCAACCTTACTTTCATACAGGATGTTTGCCTGTGAAAGACCACGCTGTGGGCGGGCAGCTGAAAGATTGTTTATCATAATGGCAGTAGCGCGCATAGTTGTGTCAAAATCAGCTTCTCTTTCCCAGCCTGTCCAGGGGTTAGGTGTATAAGGTGTTGGTGTTGGTTCTACAATTTCAGGCTGTTCATCTCCGCCGCCCGGTGCAGATACGCAGCCTGTAAATACACTGGCAATTGTGAGAACAGCTAGAAGCATTGCTAAAAATTTCTTCATAATTAATCTCCTGATTGTTTTAACCTTTGATAGTTATTTATAATATTATATATTTTTTCACATATTATTTCAATACATAAGACGCAAAGTTACACTTTTGTCACTTGTTTTATCTAGTAGTCTTTAGTATAATTTTGTTATCAATAAACAAGAGGTATGTGAATATGATAAAAGCGGTTCTGTTTGACCTGGACGGCACTCTGCTGCCAATGGACCAGGATGTATTTGTAAAAAGCTTTTCCGGGGCACTGGCGAAAAAGATGACCGGTCTGAAAAACTATGACCCAAAGCAGTTTTCCACAGCAATATGGTCTGCAATAGGCCGGATTGTAAAAAATGATGGTAGCTGTACCAACCGGGACCTGTGGTGGGATGTATATTGCTCAATAATGGGTGAAAGTGCACGTGAAGATGAAGATATATTCTTCGATTTTTATCACAACGAATTTCAGCAGACAGCTGATGTATGCGGCTTTGACAAAAGAGCAGCAGAGATTATCTCTCTGGTAAAAGCCAAAGGTTTGGTGCCTGTGCTGGCCACAAATCCTCTTTTCCCTGAAATTGCCACAGCCAGCCGTATTCGCTGGGCAGGTATGCAGCCGGAAGATTTTGTGCTGTTTACCACGTTTGAAAACTACAGTTACTGCAAACCAAACCTGAACTACTATCTGGAAATTCTGGGCAAGCTGGACCTGAAGCCGGAAGAATGCGTGATGGTGGGCAACGATGTTTCAGAAGATATGATTGCAGAAAATCTGGGTATGAAGGTTTTCCTGCTGACAGACTGCATCATCAACAAAGAAAACAAAGACATATCCGTGTATCCTCACGGTGACTTTGATGAACTGGCACAGTTTATCCGGGCGTTATAATATGATATTCCACAGGCACTCTGATTATTCAGGGTGCTTTTGTGCTTAATAGTGTTAAAACAGCCTCCGATTCTGAAGTGACCCAAAAAGATTGGACATAATAAAATATTAAATTGAATGAGTTCGGTATTTTACCGGGCTAATTCCTTTTAGTTTGAGAGAAATTCTGTGATTATTGTAATAATCAATATAATTTTTCAATTTTTCTATGAAAGTGTTAACATTTACAAGATTTTCATCATAAAACATTTCGACTTTAAGTCTGTCAAATAAATTTTCCGTATCAATCAGCCTTATGGTTTCGTATTCGTCCACAGAAACAGCATAATGCTGCTTGCTGCCCGTCTGCAGGATGAAATTCAATATACACAGGCAGGCTGCAGACTTTTCAGCATATGTCAATAACACTCCGATAAAACTCATTGTTTACCTTTAATTATAACAAAGGCCAGCAGAAATAAGTAATTAAAAGTATACAGATATTGTTTAAGTTCTTCTTTGATGGTAAAATATATACATAATTTTACAACAGGAGAGATATTATGAAAAAAATAGCATTTATAGGTGCAGGTAATATGGGCGGTGCATTGATTATCGGTGTATGCAAAGCCATTGACCCGCAACAGGTGATAATTTTTGATATTGATACAGTCAAAGCACAGTCTTTGGCGGAAAAGACAGGCTGTATTTTGGCCCAGTCAGCAGAAGATGCTGCCGGTCAGGCGGAGTATGTGGTGCTGGCGGTAAAACCACAGTTCCTGCGCCAGGTACAGACACAGCTTGTCTCTGCAATGCAGCAGGCAGCTGAAAAAGGTATCAGCCAGAAACTTGTTTCAATTGCAGCCGGCATTAACCTGAAAGACCTGGCAGAAATCCCGCTGGCAAACGGCCTTGACCTGCCTGTATTCCGCATGTTGCCAAACACACCAAGCGAAATAGGTGAAGGACTGAATATCTATGCAGAAAACAGCCTTGTTACAGATGAAATGTGTGCAGAACTGGAGACGATTTTTGCACAGTGCGGCCTGATTGAACGCGTTACAGAACATATTCTGGATGTGGCATCTGCAGTTTCCGGCTGTACGCCTGCTTTTGCTTATATGTTTATAGACGCTCTGGCAGACGGTGCTGTACGCTGTGGTGTGCCAAGGGACAAAGCTATCCGCTACGCTGCACAGGCTGTAAAAGGCGCAGCGGGTATGGTGCTGGAAACAGGCCGTCATCCGGATGCACTGAAAGACGCTGTATGTTCACCTGGCGGCAGCACAATCGTAGGTGTGGCCACTCTGGAAAATGCCGCTTTCCGTGCTGCAGCAGCCAATGCGGTGTTCTATGCCAACGAAAAGAACCTTGATTTAGGTAAAAAATAATAAAATAGAACCAGGCGCAGAAACAACTGCGCCTGGTTTTTTGCAGTATGACATAATTAAAGGATTGTGTTTAAAATCAGACTTCGTAGGAGCGAACAGTGTTCGCCCGTTTGATGGGGTGTGGCAACATACAAATTCCATCTTTAGCCACGGGCAGGGATAGAACCTCGCTCCTACAGTTTTTTTCAAACCGCACGGAACGGTCAGGACCGTTCCATATCGTCCCCCCACGTATTTACCACATATCAATAAAAGCAGGCTGCGTCAGCAACCTGCTTTTTGTATGCCATTTTATGCATTTTTCTGTTTGTCCACCCAATTTTTCAGCCACCAGGTAATAGCCAGGGAACTTGCTACCCACACGATACCCAGTACAAAAATTATGTTGTAGCTGCCTGTGAAATCATAGATATACGGCAGCAGGCTACTGGAAAATGTGCCCAGCGCAAAGCTGATGGTCTGGAAATTCTTCAGATATTTTGTATAGTCTGCACCGTAAACATCCATAAACAGAAGTGGTGGCACATTGGCATCCACGGCATAGATTGTGCCCAGCAGCAGACTGGCAGCATACAGCATATATTCGCTCTGTGTGCAGAATATAAACATTACCATTGATATGATTACCATTACAAATGTTACAGTCAGCGCCTTGTATGGACCTACCTTGTCTGCCAGCCAACCTGTCAGCAGCTTGCCGAAAACGTTGCCCCACATTGCAAAACTGGTAATCATAGCCCCTGTGGACACTGCATAGCCCAGACCGGCAGAGTACAGCGGCAACTGGTTCAGTACGGCACCTATCAGACAAGCCAGACAGATTGTTATTACGCATACAGGGAAGATGTACCACGGCACTTTATAGTTTACGGCAGATACTTCATTTTCAGAGGTTTCTGCCTTTTCTTCTGTATAACCGTAGGCTTTCATACCTATTTCTTCCGGTGTCAGCACCAGAAACAGCGCAGCAGGCAGACATACCACCACCATTGTCAGTAGCCCCATCACGATGCAGGCACCGCGCCAGCCTGTCAGTTCAATCAGTTTGGAACACAATGGGCTTACCAACGCGCCCAGCACACCGCTGGATGACATTGCCAGACCCATTACCAGACCTTTTTTACGGTGGAACCAGTTTGCCAGCAGCACAGAAATAGACATACCGGTATAGCTGGTGCCTATGCCTATAAATACAGCGGAGATATACCATTGCCACAATTCAGTGTAAAACGCCATACTCATATATGCCAGGCAGGTCACCACAGTAAATCCTATCAGCACCTTTTTGGAATTTCTTTTGAAGAACAGCCCTGATACCACGCCCAGCGCCAGCGCCCTTACAAGGGAGCGTATGGAATAATAGATGGACAGGTCACCTGTGCGGAAACCGAATTCCTTGATAATCTCTGTAAAAATAATACCTGTGCAGTTCAGCAGTATGCCTACCAGACCGCCCATTATGCCCAGACATACTATAAATATAAACCAGGCGTGATGAATTTTACTTTTTGTTTTTGTCATTTTCTATCACTTCTCTCTGTAAAATATGTTTACATTATATACCCATAAAAAGGATTAGTCACTATTTTCTGTTTAAAAATTTATATAAATCATTTTAAACAATATTATTATAGACTTTTCAATATATGATTTGATATAATAATATATATATGCATTTGGCACACTGATAAAAAGCAAAATAAAAAAGCACCATTTATATGGTGCTTTGCATTGGTATTATTTTATTAAATCTTCAGCGGTTTTCACTGTGTTCAGAAAGCCTGTTGCGTGTTTTGGATACTCACTTGCAATGCTTTCGCTGGTCATTTCAAAGGCAGAGCCTTTCTGTTTTGTCACAGATTTGTCTGACAGCAGCAAATTGATGTCTGCACTGGCTTTTTCCATTGCGGCTACTGTGTAGCCTTCAAATACTGCAGCTGGCACGTTGAACATACTCTGACTGTTTTTCTTCTCGCTTTGGTACATCTTTCTGAACACTCTGTACACAGACAGCATCAGATAGTCGCTTACCTTTGTGGTCAGTTCCTTATTGCCGGCCTTTGCCAGCATATCGTATACAACGTTCAGAGAAGAGGAAACCAGTCTTTTGTTCATTGCAGGCAGTACGCTGCCGGAATAGTGGCTGTCCTTTACGGTTTCAGCACCTTCCAGGTCGCTGACTGTCAGCACAGCACCGCTTCTGTCCGGGCTTCTGCCCAGGATATAGTCGCTGGAAACATTGTAATAATCACACAGTTTGATAAGAAAATCAAGACCGCATTCTCTCAGCCCTTTTTCGTAATGGCTCAGCAAAGCCTGGCTGATACCCAGATCGGCAGCTGCCTGTTTCTGTGTAATGCCTTTCTCTTTGCGTAATAAAGTTATAATACGGCTGAAACTGTTCATGGTTTTCCCTCTTGATTTAATACTGTTTGTAAATTATAACCCAGAAAAAACATATTGTAAATAGCAATTTTAGACCAAAAATAACAAAAAATATTGTAATATAACCATATTTGGAGGACATAGAAATGAGAAGCTACAAACTTCACCTTATCCGTCACGGCCTTACAGAGGGCAACCTTCTCGGCCAGTATCTTGGCAGCGGCACAGATAGCCCGCTGTGTGAATCAGGTATAGAACGTCTGGAAATGCTGAGAGAAAAATTTGCATTCCCATGGCCTGAAAAACTGTATGTAAGCCCTATGAAAAGAACAGTGCAGACTGCAGAAATCATTTATCCTGACCACGATTATCAGATAATTGCAGACCTGCGCGAATGTCACTTTGGCGAATTTGAAGGCCGCACATTCCAGGAACTGATGACAATCGACCCTAACTTTGCCAAATGGCTGGACCCAAACAGCGGCTATCAGCCTGCAGGCGGCGAAGCCAGTGCAGATTTTGCACAGCGCATCGTATTGGCACTGGACCAGATTTTTATGGATATGATGCGCAATGGTATTCATGAAGCATCTGCCGTTACCCATGGCGGTGTTATTGTGCTGCTGCTGTCTATGCTGGCATTCCCCCGCAAAAACCCTGGCGAATGGACAACAGACAACGGCTGTGGTTTTACAATCTCCACCACACCTGAAATGTGGACAAGGGACAGAGCTGTGGAAGTAACACAGATTCTGCCAATCGGCTATGACCATTCAGAAAGCGAACTGAACCGGTTCCGCAAAAACAAGGGCCCTGAAGACGACGAATAATCAGGAGGATTGTTTTATGAATAAAAAACCTATAGTGTATATTGCAGGCCCGGAATGCTTTATGCCGGACGGCAATGAAAGAGCACGTCAGGCTCTGGCCCTGTGCGAAAAATACGGCTTTGAGGGGATTTCTCCTGCGCTGGGACACCCTATGGGAAAAGAAATAGATTTTTCCCAGGGCAAACAGTCTGCCGCAAAACAGATTTTTTACAACAATATCAATTACATAAACAACTGTGACCTGGTTATTGCAAATGTGAACAACTTCCGCGGCTGGGAACCGGACGGCGGCACCTGTTTTGAACTGGGCTATGCCTATACACAGGGCAAAAAGCTGTATGGTTTTATGGATGATACCCGTCCCTGCTATGAAAAATACATAGGCAATATACATTATGATGCGCCTTTCTGGCGTGATGACAACGGCGCTTTCTTTGAAAGCGGTGCCTGCAATCTTATGATAAGCGGTCCTGCACAGATTATAGAAGGCACTTTTGAAGACGCTATCAGACAGGCGGCAAAAGACTTTGGCTTACGGGAGGAAGAATAATGTTTATAGACAAAAACGGTGTTGTCCGTATGCCAAAGGCATATCTGGCAGGCACAGAAATCTTTTATCCGGACAGCAAAGAAACCCAGAAAAAATACCATGCCCTTTGTGAAAAATACGGTATCATCGGCTTTTATCCTGAAGATGTTGCCCCTGATGATGAATTCAAAGAATATGTGAAAAAGGATAACAGCCTCCACGAAATGGAAATGCAGCTGTTCACCCACGACCTGAACCATATAAAACGCACAGATATTATAATCGCCAATCTCAACGATTACCGCGGCAACGAACCGGACAGCGGTACCGCTGTGGAATGTGGTCTGGCTTTTGGTTACGGCCACCGCTGTTTTGCCTTTATTGATGATGCACGCCCTATGACACAGCGTTTCAAGGGTGTGAAGAAAACAAGGGAAGACGGCACAGTCACAGATAAAGATGGGACAAATCTGGAAGATTTTGACAGTCCGCTGAATCTTATGTTCTGTGAATTCACAATTTTTGAAGGCGATTTTGAAACTGCCCTGAAAGGCATCAGAGAAATATTCAATCAGGAACTTATCGCGGCAGGTTATCCGCCTTTTGAGGTAAAATAAATTATTACGAGGTATATGAATGGCAATATTCAAGCCTGATTACATATTTGAAAAAACTACAAAAATTACACCCCAGTTTCTTGCAGAAAAGGGCATAAAAAACCTGCTGTTGGATGTGGACAATACCCTTACCACACACGATAACCCGGAGCCTTCCCCTGGCATAGAAGAATGGCTGGACACAATGAGGGAAAACGGCATCAATATGATGATTATTTCCAATAATAACAAGGCACGTGTAGCACCTTTTGCTGCTCGTCTGGGACTGCAGTTTTCCAGTATGTCCTGCAAGCCTCTGCCAATCGGCTATGCAAGAGGGCTCAAACTGCTGGGAGGCAACAGAAAAAACACAGCTATAGTGGGTGACCAGATTTTCACAGATGTGATGGGCGGCAATATTATGGGCATGCCTGCCCTTATGGTACTGCCAATACAGGCGGAAGAGAGCGCAGGCTTTAAATTAAAGCGCAAAATCGAAAAAGGCTTTGTGGAAAAATATCTGGCACAGCAGGGAGGACCAATCAGATGACACTTTTCGGCCCGGCAGGCCTTGCTGACAGCTTTAAAACCAAAGGCTACAAAAAATCCATACAGGTTGCAGACTATCTGTCAGAATTCGGTCTTACCGCTTTTGAATATCAGGCAGGACGCGGTGTGAAAATCGGCACGGATGCAGCAAAGCAGCTTGGAGCCGTGCTGTCAGACAAAAACATACAGGTGTCAATCCACGCACCATATTTTATATCAATGTCCTCTGTAGAGGAGGAAAAGCGCCTCAACAGCGTAAATTATATTCTGCAAAGCGCACAGGCCCTTGATGCTATGGGTGGCAGAAGGATTATATTCCATTCCGGTTCCTGTGGCAAAATCACAAGACAGGAAGCCCTGTCAAAAGCGATGAACACAATGGGCCTTATTGTGCAGGCGATGAACGAAAATGGCTACAGCCATATGACCCTTTGCCCTGAAACAATGGGCAAGGTAAATCAGCTGGGCAGCCTTGATGAGGTGCTGGCGCTTTGTACTGTGGACAAGCGCATACTGCCTTGTATCGACTTCGGCCATCTCAACGCCCGTGACGGCGGCATCATCAAAGGCAAAGATGATTACCTGCGCATTATTGACAAAATGGCAGAAACCCTGAAAGATGACCGCTTTACCCGTTTTCATTCCCATTTTTCAAAAATCGAATACACCACAGGCGGTGAAAAACGCCACCTGACCTTCCGGGATACAGTCTGGGGCCCGGAATTTGAACCACTTATGGATGTGGTGTATGAAAACAATCTTTCTCCTGTATTTATCTGCGAAAGCGCAGGTACACAGACGGAAGATGCCCAGGCAATGAAGCTTTACTATGAAGCACTTGAAAAGTAACCAAAGCAGCCGGCCACTGCTTTAAAATACAGAAAAGGAGTTGCAACTCATATGAACAGAATAGAAAAATTTGTTGAACTGGCAATTAAAAACCCAGAGTTCGAAGGCGCACTGGTTACCAGCAGCCAGAACCGTTTTTACATGCTGAATATGCATTCTTCAGCAGGCACTATCCTTATACTGAAGGATGCAGCCTATTTTATTATCGACTTCCGTTATATTGAACTGGCACAGAAATCTGTTAAAAACGCACAGGTTATCATGCAGGGCAAACTGTATGAACAGCTTAATGAACTGCTGGCAAAACACGGCGTTAAAAAACTGTGGATTGAAGAAAGTATGTCTGTTGGCGTGATGAACACAATGAAAGCAAACCTGACAGCTGAAATTGTTACAGACAGCCCTATGACAAAAATCATAAACGAAATGCGCCAGATTAAATCCCGTGAAGAACTGGAAATCATCAAAACAGGTCAGGCAATCACAGATGCAGGCTTCAGCCATATGCTTACACAGCTGGCAGCAGGCAAAAAAGAAAGAGACCTTGCCATCGAACTGGAAACATTTATGCGCAAACAGGGTGCATCAGGCATCGCTTTCAGCACGATACTGGTATCCGGCAAAAATTCATCACTGCCACACGGTGTTCCGGGTGAAAAACTGCTGGAAAAAGGCGATTTTGTTACTATGGACTTTGGCGCTGCATACGGCGGCTACTGCACAGATATGACAAGAACTGTTGCCATTGGTTACGCCACAGATGAAATGAAACACGTTTATAACACTGTACTGGAAGCACAGCTTATGGCTCTGGCAGAAATCAAGGCAGGCAAGGTTTGCTGCGATATTGACAAAATTGCCCGTGACCATATCTATGCTGCAGGCTATGAAGGCCGTTTCGGTCACTCACTTGGCCACAGCTTTGGTATTGATGTACACGAAACACCTATGTTTGCCATCGGCAACACAACTATGCTGCAGCCGGGTATGATGCTGTCTGTAGAACCGGGTATCTATCTGCCTGACAAATTCGGTGTGCGTATAGAAGATACAATCTATGTTACAGAAGATGGCTGTGAAAACATCACACACAGCCCAAAAGAGCTGATTATCCTTTAATTTAAAGTGTATTATAAAAATTTACTATTGAAACATTGCACAATATAAGGTAGAATAATATGGTAAATTTATTAAATCAGTAATAAAGCTATTTATAACTTTTTGGAGGTAATTAATATGATTACAGCAGGCGATTTCAGAAATGGTCTGACATTTGAAATCAACGGACAGCCACACATCATCGTGGAATTCCAGCATGTAAAACCAGGCAAAGGTGCTGCTTTCGTTAGAACAAAATATAAAAACCTTATCACAGGTGCTATCAGAGAAGAAAGCTTCAACCCAACAGCCAAATTCTCCCCAGCACGTGTTGACAGAGCAGAAATGCAGTATCTGTACAACGATGGCGAAGTTTACTATGTAATGGACGTAGAAACATTTGACCAGATTACACTTCCTATGGAAGATAATAAAGACGCTTTCAAATTCGTAAGAGAAAACACAAATGTTAGAGTTCTTTCTTACAACGGCAGCGTATTCGGTGTAGAACCAGATAACTTTGTTGTTCTGGAAGTTACAGAAACAGAACCAGGCCTGAAAGGCAACACAGCTACAAACACACTCAAACCTGCAACAGT
>CAZYSS010000069.1:0-11012 GCA_964649845.1 uncultured Oscillospiraceae bacterium | reverse complement strand
TAAAAAATATGCAAAAGTATATACAGATTTAGTTTTTTGAGGTATAATATATAGGATTATTATGGGTATGTATGCCCGTAATTTTATTTAAATAAATAAAAAATAGCAAATTCTATAGCAGATATATGTTTTGCAGAAAAGGAGCTTTTTGTTATGATTAAACTTTATAACCCACAGGGCAGAATCGTTCTTACAAACGACTTTTTTGCAGGTCTTGTAGGTAATGCCATCACAAGCTGTTACGGTGTTGCAGGTATGAGCACTGCAAATGCCAGAGACAGTGTAAAAACCATGTTCTTCGGCAACGACATTCCGGAAAAAGGCGTTGTTGTTACAGAAGAAGACGGCCAGCTGGTTATCGACCTTCACATCAAGGTTACTTACGGCGTTAACATCGCCACCATTGTGGATAACATCAAGGAAAGAGTTTCCTACGCTGTGGAACACGCAACAAACCTGAAAGTAAAAAGAATCAACGTGTCAGTGGATGACATTATTACAGAATAATTATTGAGGTGACAAATGATTACTGGTAAAATACTGCGTGATGCCATTATCTCCGGTGCAAACGCAATTATCAACAACAAAACAACAGTTGACGAACTGAACGTTTTCCCTGTACCAGACGGCGATACAGGTACAAATATGTCTATGACAATCGGGTCTGCAAAAAAAGAACTGTAAAACCTGCCAGATGACGCTACAGTGGAAAAAGTTGCTGCTACTACAGCAAACGCTATGCTGCGTGGCGCACGTGGTAACAGTGGTGTTATTTCATCTCTGTTGTTCCGTGGCTTCTCCAAAGCTCTCAAAGGCAAAGAAACAGCAGATGCCAACGACCTGAAAGCAGCTCTGCGCAAAGGTGTGGACTCTGCATACAAAGCAGTTATGAAACCAACAGAAGGTACAATCCTGACTGTTGCACGTGAAGCCTGTGAAAAAGCAGAAACAATGGATACAACAGATATTGTTGAACTGTGGACAGCTGTTGTGGAAGCTGCAAAAGTTTCCCTTGCAAACACACCTGAACTGCTGCCTGTATTGAAAAAAGCTGGCGTTGTAGACGCTGGCGGTCAGGGTATTATCTTCATCTTTGAAGGTATGCTGAAAGTATTCAGAGGCGAAGCCATGATTGAAGAAGTTGTTGTAAAAGAAGAAACAACTGAATTTGAATCAAAAGGCATCTACTCCAAAGATATTGACAAAGAAGTTGTAAACGCATACCGCGTTGAATTTATTGTAAACAAAAACCAGAAAGCAAACGAAGAAAAAATCCGCGCTTATCTGGAATCCATCGGTGACAGCGTGGTTGTTGTTGAAGATGAAACAACAATCAAATGCTATGTGCACACAGATGCACCAGGCCGCGCAGTTACAGAAGGTCTGAAACATGGTTATCTTACAAGAATCAGAATTACCAATATGGCTGAAAAAGTAAGCGACCTGGCAGAAGAAGCAAAAGGTCTGGAAAAACAGGCTAAAGAAGCAAACTCCACAGAAGAATTCAAATACAAAGCAGTGGACAAAAACGTAAAATTCGGTTTTGTTGCTGTTGCAGCAGGCGAAGGTCTTATCAATATGTTCAAAGACCTGGGTGTTGACGCTGTTGTTACAGGCGGCCAGACAATGAACCCATCCACAGAAGATATCCTGAAAGCTATCCATTCTGTACCTGCAAAAACAGTTTTCGTTCTGCCAAACAACAAAAACATCATCATGGCTGCAGAACAGTCAGTACGTCTGGCAGACAGAAAAGTTGTTGTTCTTCCTACAAGAACAATTCCACAGGGTATCACAGCTATGCTGAACTATGACCCGGAAGGCACAACAGAAGAAAACGCAGTTACAATGGATATGGCATCACAGGGCGTGCAGACAGGCTCTATCACATTTGCTGCAAGAAACTCTGACTTTGAAGGCCACAAAATCAAACGCGGTGACATCCTTGCTATGGAAAACAGCAAGCTGGCATTCGTGGAAAAAGACGTGGAAAAAGCAACTGTAAAACTGGCAAAACAGATGATGAAACGTGACACATCCTTTGTTACAATCATCTACGGCGAAGGCGTTACAGCTGAAGAAGCAGAAAGAGTATGTGAAGAAGTACAGAAACGTGCACCTAAAAATGCAGAAGTTTCCGTTCTGGAAGGCAACCAGCCTGTATACTACTACTTTATCTCTGTAGAATAATAAATATTAAAAGGCACTCATACGAGTGCCTTTTGTTTTTGCATGCTTTTTAAGATATGTAGGGGCGACCACTGGCCTCGCATGACCGGCTCGGCCTATTTCACTTCGTGAAATATCATTCCGGCGCTACGCTTACTGCGTTCGCCCGCAGTATCTCCACAAAAGCAATGATTCTGTCATTCTGAAGAAGCGAAGCGACTGAAGAATCTTTGCGCTGCAGATATCTGCAGAATTATATTTTTGATATTGTTATTGCTTCAAAGATCCTTCCCTCGTTTCACTCGCTCAGGATGACGCGCTGGCGCGCAGGGGCGGGGTTTCCCCGCCCGTTTATATCCCCAAAGTCAAAAACCACCCGTACAGGTGGCTTTTATCAGTTATAATGTCAGACTTTCAAACATCTTTGCTGTGCGCTGTTTTATCATAGGATATTTTGACAAATCGGGGCTGTCGGTCAGGATTTTCACTGCGGCATCCCTGGCGGCCTGTGTCAGTGACAGGTCACTGCACAGGCTGGCGGTTTTCATCAGCGGCAGGCCGTGCTGTCGACTGCCAAAGAAATCCCCCGGCCCGCGGTGTTCCAGGTCATACTGGCTTACCGCAAAGCCACTGGCGTTGGCCGCCATAAACTTCAGTCTTTCCTGTACCTGAGGTGTTTTTTTGTCGCTGACAAGAATACACCAGCTCTGCACTGTGCCGCGCCCTACGCGTCCGCGCAGCTGATGCAGGGCAGACAGGCCGTAGCGTTCGGCATTTTCTATTATCATCAGTGCCGCATTCGGCACGTCCACACCAACCTCAACTACAGTTGTGGAGCAGAGAATATCGATTTCCCCCGCAGAAAATGCAGACATTATCCGGTCTTTTTCAGCGTTTTTCATCTTTCCGTGGAGCATTCCCACTTTTGCGTGGGGCAGCATAGGGCGCACCACCTCGTTGCAGTATTTTTCCACGCTTTGCAGGTCGGTAATTGTTTCATTTTCCTCGATGGCAGGCAACACGATATAGCATTGATAGCCCGCTTTTATATGTTTATCTATAAAACCGAACATTCTCCGCCTTAAATCTGTACCCACCAACAGGGTCTGCACAGGCTTGCGGCCTTTCGGCATTTCATCAATCACACTTATCTGCATTCCGGCATAGATAATCATTGCCAGCGTGCGGGGAATAGGTGTGGCGCTCATTACCAGAATATGTGGGTTTTCCCCTTTGGCATTGGCAATGTTGCGCTGGTTTACGCCGAAGCGATGCTGTTCGTCAGTGATGAACAATGCCATATTTTTAAACTGCACCTTGTCGCTTAAAACAGAGTGAGTGCCTATCAGAATATCCGTCTCGCCGCTTTCCAGCCTTGCCAGCACTTCGCGGCGTTCCTTTGCTTTCAGTCCGGCTGTCAGCAGGTCTACCTTCACACCGAAAGGCTCCAGCATTTTCTTCACATTGGCGTAATGCTGGTTTGCCAGAATTTCAGTAGGCGCCATCATACAGCTCTGATAGCCGTTTTTGTGCATACAGTACATTGCGCTGATTGCCACCAGCGTCTTGCCGCTGCCCACGTCCCCCTGTACCAGACGGTTGGCGCAGGTTTCCCCTTTGAAATCCAGCAGAATATCCCTTATAGCCCTCATCTGGGCACCGGTAGGGGTGTACGGCAGGCTGGAAAGAAAGTCATCTATATTAACGCTTTTGACTTTTACATTGGTTTTTCTGCGCTGCTGGCCGTTCAGCAGAGTCAGTCCCAATTGCAGGCTGAACAGCTCATCAAAGGCCAGTCTGCTGGTTGCCTGTTGTAAATCACTGTTGTTTTTCGGGAAATGTATGTTTTTCAGGGCAGTGTACAGGTCCGGCAGGTTGTTTGCCGCCAGAATTTCCCGGGGCATAAAGTCCGGTATGGTGTCCAGCCTGTCAAAGGCGGCCGCCATCATATTTGAAACCATCTTTGCAGACAATCCTGCTGTCAGAGGATAAACCGCACGGCGTGTGAGAGGACTGTCCGCCGGGATGAAAATCGGTGTGGTCATCTGGCGGTTTACCATGCTGCCACCCACTTTGCCGTAAAAAATATACTCCTGTCCCACTTCCAGCTGTTTTACGGTGTATTCGCTGTTGAAAAACGTCAGTTCCAGACGGGCGGTTTCATCGGCGCACAGCACCTTGAATATGGTTTTGCCGCCACGTATGCGCACGCCCCCCTTTGACTGCAGCACAACAGCCTTTACCGCACAGGCCTCGTCATAAGGAGCATAGGCCAGCTGGTAAGGGTCAGAATAATCTATATATCTTCTTGGCAGCAGATACAACAGGTCGCTTACGGTAAAAACCCCCAGCCTGTTCAGCTGAACGGCTCGTTTTTCGCCCACGCCCTTCAGGTATCTTATATCCTGCTGTAAAATATCATTCATAACAGTATCCCGGAATCTTTGTTTTCGTCTATTTTAACACAAAACAGCGGTAAAATATATACTATAATATAAAAATAGTTTATCCCACTTTAAAAAATGTGGGGTGCTGTGTTATACTTATTTTAAACTTATCTTATGGAGATATTATGAAAAGCATTACTTATTTTTATCTTAAAGGCTGTCCCCACTGTGCAAAGGCGGACCGCCTGCTGGCAGAATTGATGGAAGAAAACCCACAGTACAGACAACTGGAAATACACCGCATAGACGAAAATGCCAACCCTGAATACTGCGACCTGATGCCTTATTATTACGTGCCCTGTTTCTTTGTGGATGGGGAAAACAGGCACGAAGGCAAAGTGACAAAGGAAATCGTGCAGGAAGTTCTGGATGAAGCGATGAATGGGTGAAATGAATACCCCTCATTACGGATAAATTATAACTATGTCATTCCGAGAGAGCGAAGCGACGAGGAATCTTTGCGCCGTAAGCAACAGTAAAACCAATGCTTTGCAGAGAATCATAGCGCGAAGATCCTTCACTGCGTTCAGGATGACATTTTCCTGCTTTGTGCTTTATAATCGATGCCAAAACAACAAATCACGTAGGGGACGGCCTCCCGGACGTCCCGCCAAACGGACGACCGAAGGTCTCCCCTACGAAGCTTGATTTTGGGCACAAACCGCGTAAGGCGTATATTATCCGCCCGAGGGAGGGCGTGGAAGCCCTCCCCGACAAAGTCTGACAAACCACTCAATTCCGTAGGGGCGAACATTGTTCGCCCGAGGATAACGATAGAATTTGAGTGCTGCAGTAACCGCGTAGGGGACGGCCTCCCGGACGTCCCGCCAGCAGAAAACTTTGTCACTTTAACCCAAACCCAATCAACTTTAAAATACACAGGAGGTTCCTATGAACAGAATACTGATGATTACCACAGGCGGTACACTTGCCTGTACACCTACAGAAAATGGTCTTATGCCAACCTTGAAAGGCGCTGATATTATGGAATACTGCGCTTATCAGGATGCAGATATAGACATCTGTGACTTCAAACTGATAGACTCATCCATTATGACAGATGACGACAGGGCCGAACTGGCTGAAATCATCTGGGGCAACAAAGATGACTACGATGCATTTATCATCACCCACGGCACAGACAGTATGGCATATACTGCTGCATATCTGGATTGTGCGCTGCCTGGTTTCAAAAAATCCATTATCATCACAGGGGCACAGCTGCCTCTGCCACAGGAAGGCACAGACGCTGTTGACAATCTTAACCTTGCTGTAAAATCAGCTATGGAAGGATATGTGGGCACCTGTCTTGCTATCTGGCATCGCCTTATCCCTGCAAAATCAGCCACAAAGATGGAAACAGAGGGCTTTACAGCTTTTGAAAGCGTAATCAAAGACTATATTGAGGATGTAAAGGAACTGCCACGGGGCGAAGAAAAACTGGTGGAAAAACCTGTGAGAAAGGTTGGTCTTATCTACATCACACCTAATCTTGATGCAGACACAATTGCACACTATGCAGACTGTGACGCTGTGCTGGTGCTGGTGCTGGGTGCAGGCGGTATGCCTAAACATCAGGAAGCAGCCTTTGACGCACTGAAAGAAAAAGGCGTGGCTGTTTATATCAAAAGCCAGTGCATCTACGGCAAGGTGGAAGCCATCTACGAAGCCCACTCCGGCGTAAACAAATACATCCCTGTGGTGGATACCTCTATCGACTGGGCAATGTATGCCATTATGTTCGGCGTGATTTAACATAAAATAAAAGGCACCCCGCGGGGTGCCTTTGTTATGTCGGATTATTATTCGGTGATAGTAATGGTGCCTTTAGCGTTGGTAGCTTCAACGTTTGCATAAGACAAAAATTCAATGTATGCAATATCATCCTCTATTGTTTCAGGGTATTGTACCTGTATGCCCAGAGAGAAAGGATAACCATTGGATATTGATTCCTTTTATCACTTTTTTCTTCAACAGCAGTGTGAAATATGGTATAATTATTTATTATAAAACTGTTTCAGGAGGACAAAAATGGCAGTACAGATTCATCACGGCGACATTCTTTACGCTGTAAGCAAAGACGAATTGAAATCCCACACAGACAGCTACATAGTGGTGGCAGACGGCAAGGTGGAGGGCATTTATGACCGGATTCCCCCACAGTATGCGGACGCCCCTGTGACAGACCACGGCAGAGGTGTGATTATCCCTGCTTTTTCAGACCTGCACGTACACGCATCACAGTATGTGGAACGCGGCCTGGGTATGGACTGTCTGCTGTATGAATGGCTGAATGATTACACATTCCCCCAGGAAGCAAAATTTGCAGACCTTGACTATGCAAAAAACACCTACGATGCCTTTGTGGATGAGCTGATTCTCAACGGCACTTTCCACGCCTGCATCCTGGCCACAATCCACCGCCCTGCCACAAATTACCTGTTCAGCAAAATGGAAGAAAAGGGCCTGTACGGTCTGGTGGGCAAAGTGAATATGAATGTGAACAGTCCTGACTACCTGTGCGAAACCACAGAGGAATCCCTGGCTGAAACTGAACAGTTCCTGAAAGAACATATAAATACCACCACAGTAAAACCTATTATCACACCTCGTTTTGCCCCAACCTGTTCAAAAGAACTGATTGACGGTCTGGGCAAGCTGGCAGAAAAATACAAAGTGGGTGTACACACTCACGTGGTGGAATCAAAATGGGAAGCACAGGAATCCCTGAACTGTTTCCCTGGCCACGGCTCTGACAGCGAAATCTATGAACGCGCAGGTCTGCTGGACCACGGCCCAAGCGTCTTTGCTCACGTTATTTTCCCTACAGAAGAGGATATCCGCATTATGAAAAAGCACGGCACAGTGGCAGTTCACTGTCCTGATGCCACTACAAACGTTATTGCAGGCATTATGCCGCTTTCTGCCCTGCAGGACGCAGGTGTGAATGTGTGCGTAGGCAGTGATGTTGGCGGCGGTCATCATCTGGCGGTTTACAAGCAGATTTCCCGCGCTGTACAGCTGTCCAAACTGAAAGAATTCTACGAGCCGGATGTAAGCAAAACCATATCCTTTGCCAATGCTTTCTACTGCGCCACAAAGGTGGGCGGCAGCGTGTTCGGCAAAATGGGCAGCCTGGAACCGGGTTATCATTTCAACGCCCTGGTTATCGACAATATGGAAGACAAAGGCATCGCCCTGACCCCAGCAGAAAGAGTGGAACGCTTCTGCTATATCGGTGACGACAGAAATATCGTTGCCCGTTACATTGACGGCAGGGAATTATAACAGAAAATTAAATGCTATATAAAAACACAGCACATAGGTGCTGTGTTTTTTTGTGGGAAACAAGGGATGGGGTGAATGCCCTGCATATTACATTTTCCTGCATATCGCGTAGGGGGTGTTGCCCACAACGTCCCGCCAAACGGGCGAACAATGTTCGCCCCTACAAGGGCTGGTTTTACACTCAAACCGCCCGGCAACGGGCGATTCGTGAATCGCCCCTACATCCTATAGTTTCCAGATATCGCGTAGGGGCGGGCGCCCTCGACCGCCCGTTTTTGGAACGGCAAAGGCCATTCCCTACAAATTGCGGATAATCCACCCAAAAACAAAAAGCACGGCGTTTGCCGTGCTTCTGTCCTTATCTCAGTGTTTCCTGATATTCTTTGCTCAGGTCCATCATATGACGGAAAAATTCCAGAGCGTACTGGCGGAATTCATCAGTTGTGCTGTCTGCTACCTTCTGCAGAATAGCTTCTTCTCTTTTTCTGTCCAGTGTTGGCAGGCCGTTTGCCTTTTTATACCGTGCCACCTGTGCAGACAGCTCCATTCTTTTTACAAACAGTGCCAGCATTTCATCGTTGATGGCGCCTATTTCTTTTCTGATTTCATTAAGGTCGAGATTTTCCACTTTTAATGTCCTCCCAATATTCTTCCAGTGTAATATCATTATCCATGATGTAATGTGCCACGTCTTCCCCTACATAGCGGTAATGCCATGGTTCGTACACAATACCTGTCACGGATTCTTTTGTTTTAGGGTAGCGCAGAATAAAACCGTAGTCTGCGCAGTTTTTTATCAGCCAGTCAAACAGAGGGTCATCCTCAAAATACTGGTCCAGCGGTCCTGTATAACCCACGTTTACAATATCCACCACCAGGCCCAGATTGTGTTCGCTGGTGCCCGGTATTGCCACCCATTTGGCGGCTTCGGTTTCTGCTGCGGCCTGTGCGTAGCCCATATTCAGATATTCATTTACTTTGTTGGTGTACAGCATCTTCTGGTAGCTGATTGTGCGGTGGGCACTTCTTATCAGCACAGGGCATCCGTCTGCGGCTGCTGCTGCCAGCATGGCTTCCAGCCTGTCGGCTACACGTGCATCAAACATATAATCAGTGGTCACACCGTTGTTTACCACTTTTCTGGTTTCCACGTCATAGTCTTCGCTCAATGGATTTTCCCGGTTTACCAGCAGAGTGTAATCATTTGGCTGTGGTATCTGTGGCGGTTCAGGTGTGAGCTGCGGTGTATTGGTTGCCTCTGCTGAAGACTGTGGCTGTGAAGATGCTTCCACGCCCTCTCCCGTTATCAGACCAATCAGACCTTTTACTGCAAACACCGCCAGTAAAATACCCAGTACCAGAATGGTTGTGGCTTTTATTCTTTTTTTCATCAGGCGTTTTTTACGTCTTTTTCTTGCTGTTTCTTTGTTGCTCATAATACGCCCTTTCTATTCCAGCTGTCCCATGCAGAACATCACCAGACTGGCCCCGGTTACTGCGGCGGTTTCGCAACGCAGAATTCGGCTGCCCAGTACAATATTTATTGCACCCTGTTCCACCATCAGGTCGGCTTCTTTCTGTGAAAAACCGCCTTCGCTGCCTATGATAATTGCCACGTTTTCCCGCTGTGAGAAATCTATGTTTTTCAGGCTGTCGCTGCCGTGTTCGTAAAAGAGTATAACCTTGTCAAACTCTTTCAGCTGTGGCAGCATTTCCCTGAAAGTGGCGGTCTTTTCCACCACCATAGGTGCGCTGCGGCCGGACTGCTTGCAGGCCTCATCGCTGATTTTCTGCAGACGGCTGATTTTATTGTCATCCTTTTTGCTTTTCTGGGCCACGCAGTATTCGCTTACAAAAGGCACCAAACGCACAGCACCCAGCTCACACATTTTCTGTGTGATAAATTCCAGCTTATCGCTTTTTGGCAGTGCCATGTATACTGTCAGCTTTTTTGTTGGCTCGGCAGGGTTTTTCTCCTTTGAAATAACATCAAAAACTATTTCATCCTTGCCCGTTTCCACTGCCCGGGCTGTGTAGTCCCAGCCGCTTCTGTCGGTGAGGACCACCTGGTCACCTTCCCTGATACGCATAACTTTTACAAGATGTGCGGCTTCAGCACCTGTAACTGTGGCCCTGTTTTCATTTATTGTTGTTAAAAAATATCTATGTGCCATAAGATGTTATTATGCGGGCGGCTGATAGCCGCCTCTATGTGTTTTGTAAATAATACTTAATGTGTGGCTTCAATGCAAACCCAGCCGTTCTTTTCGTGAACGCGGATAATTTCAAAGCCCAGATTTTCAAGACAAGCCAGCACTTCGTCTTTTCTTGTGTCGATAATACCGCTTGTGATGTACAGACCGCCTTTTTTAAGGAACTGTGGTACAACACCAGACAGCATCATTACAGCATTTGCCACAATGTTTGCCACCACGATGTCATATTCACCGCTGGCCTGGTCAGCAAGGTCGCCGACTTTGATTTCAAACTTATCTTCAACACCGTTAAGCTGTGCGTTTTCGATTGCAACTTTTACAGCTGTAGGGTCAATGTCCACGCCTTCAACGTCTGCTGCACCCAGCAGGATGGCACCGATGCCCAGAATACCGCTGCCTGTGCCAACGTCCAGCACTCTTTCGCCGCCTTTGATTTCGCGGTCCAGCACTTCCAGACACAGATATGTAGTTTCGTGTGTGCCTGTGCCAAATGCCATACCAGGGTCCAGTTTCAGCACCTTGCGGTCTGTTTCATAGTTTTCCCAGGATGGGCACACAGCCAGATTGTTGCCTATATCCATTGGATGGTAGTATTTCTTCCAGCCTGTTTCCCAGTCTTCCTGGTTGATGTATACCACCTCACAGCGGTATTCCACATTCAGCTCATCCAGTCTGTTTTCCAGAGTAAGGCGGGCGTTCTGTGCATCCAGTTCAGGCGAAATGTAATGGTGTACAATAATTTCGTTTCTGTCCTTTTCCAGCAGGTCCTGTTCAATCAGGTCCACATGGGCGATTTCTTCCACCTGCCATTCCAGGTCGGAATAATCTTCAATCTGCACACCCATAGGGCATACTTCCGCAGAAACAAAGTCAAAAATATCTTCAAATTTTT
>CAZYSS010000068.1:0-11145 GCA_964649845.1 uncultured Oscillospiraceae bacterium | reverse complement strand
CGATTACAGATATGAAAATCACCCTTGTAAACGGCCGTGCCCATCTGAAGCATACAGAGGGCGGTGACTTCCGCCAGTCCACTTATCGTGCAGTCAGAAATGGTCTGATGCAGGCAGAAAGCGTGCTTTTAGAGCCTTGGTATGATTTTGAGATAACTGTTCCAAATGAAAATATAGGCCGAGTAATCACCGATATACAAAAGATGAGCGGTAATTTTGATTCGCCGCTACAGGACGGGGAAAACAGCACTCTCACAGGCTCTGCACCTGTTTCGGAAATCAATTCATACAATTCATCACTGATAAACTTTACCCGTGGCAAAGGCAGGATAGTGTTGAAATTCAAAGGTTATTTTCCTTGCCATAACGCCGATGAAATAATTGCCAAAACAGCATATGATCCGGAAGCTGACCTTGAAAACAGCCCGGACAGTGTGTTCTGTACCCACGGCGCAGGTTTTGTTGTGAAATGGTATGATGTAAAAAGCAAAATGCATCTTGAAAGCTTTCTGAAAGAAAAGAAAGAGGAAACAGAGCGCCCTGTACGCATCAGTCGCAGACAGGTGGAGCAGTATTATACCAGCCTTGAAGATGACAAGGAACTGCTGAAAATATTTGAGTCCACATACGGCAAAATAAAGACAGATAAATACCTTGCGCTGAAATCTGCACCAAAGGAAGATAAAAAGATAAAAACTGCTAGTGCACAACCATATGAAAAGGAATATCTGCTTGTAGACGGCTACAATATTATCTTTGCATGGGAACATCTGAAAAAGATTGCCCGGGAAGATATAGAAGACGCCCGTCACAAACTGGCAAATACCCTGTGCAATTATCAGGGATTCAGAAAATGCGAAGTGATACTGGTATTTGACGCCTATAAGGTAAAAGGCAATGTGGGCGAAATTTCAAAATACCATAACATCACTATAGTTTATACAAAAGAAGCAGAGACAGCAGATATGTATATCGAAAAGGTCACTCATGAAATCGGCCGCAAACATCGAGTACGCGTTGCCACATCTGATGGTCTTGAACAGATTATTATTCTTGGACACGGGGCACTGCGTCTTTCTGCATCTGCATTTCTGGAAGAGGTGCAGGAAGTGGAGAAAGCAATCAGGGAATATCTGCAATAATTTTTATGTTGCTGCATATAGATAACAAGAGGTGATTGTATGAAAAAAGAACCATTTGTTATCAATCTGTCAGATAAAGATCTGCCCAATATGGCCACCGGTAATGGTGATACCGGTTTTGAATACAGCCAGACCAATATCTGGCAGGAGGACAATCTGGATATACTGAAATTGCTGAACATTATAAATGAAAAAATGGATATAATTATCCGGCTGTTAAAAGAAAAAGGAAAGGCATAAGCCTTTCCTCTTTTGTTATGGTTTAATCATCAGAATTCATTCCGTCAGCACTTTCATCAAAAGGGCAGTCGATGTCAAAATTATCACAGAATGTAAGTGTATTTGAAGGATATGGTCTGATACCTTCAACCCAGATACATTCTCTCTTCCACAGTTTATCCACGATATTGCCTCTGATTCTTGCCATATATCTTGGGCAGGTGCCGGATGTATCTTTGTATATGTTGCAGTTAAGCTGCACTGTCATGCAGGAACCATCAATATAAGCAAGTTCATCCTTAAGGTTGGTTACAGCACATCCGTCTTCAACAGAGTAGAAGTTGTACAGCACATCATCCACTACCTGAACAGGAATTGCAATGTATGTATGCGGACAGTCATTGTCTGCAGGTACAGAGCGCACCACAATCTGACCCTGGATGGTAACTCTCACACCTGGTCTGTCAGTTTCACAGTATACCAGTTCTTCGTGTGCGCCTGTTACCCTGAAGCTGGCATAGGATGTATCAATCACACCGGGGTAATTGATGATTCCGCGGCAGTTGTTCAGTATGCCGTTTACACTCGGCAGCGGAATGCTGGTCCTGATTTGTTTTGTAGCGATAAATTTTACATTCTGGGCTGTAATATTGAGATATTCATTGTTTGGAATGTTTTCAAGTATGCCAAATTTTGTCTTGTTCCTGCCAAGATAATCCTTCATACTGCAGTTATTATCTATTGTCATTATGAATCCTCCATAATTGATATTAGCAATCGCTTAAAGTATAATATGTGAAAAAAGAATTTATGTTACATTTATATTCCAATAATAAATTAATCTTGTTACTTTTGCCTGTAAATGGTATACTATATAGGTGTAGAGGATGGTGAATTTTTATTATGAAATACAAGGCTATATTTTTTGACCTGGACGGGACATTGACAAACCCTGAAACAGGCATTATCAACTGTATACGGTATGCAGCAGAGCACTATGGTGTTACAATAGACAGGGTAGCACGGCGAAAATACATAGGTCCACCGCTTGTTGATTCTTTTATAGAACTGCTGGGGCCTGATGTACAGCAAGCAGAAGATGCTGTGGCCAAATACCGCGAACGCTTTGCACCAATTGGCCTGTATGAAAACGAGATATATGACGGCGTGCCGGAAACTCTTGAAAAACTGAAAGATATGGGATATGTTCTGTGTACTGCCAGCAGCAAACCGCAGAAATTTGTAGATACTATCCTTGAGCATTTTGATATTAAAAAGTACTTTGATTTTGTTGGCGGTGCATCTATGGATGGCAAAATCAGCAAAAAAGAAGATGTTATAAACCACGTTTTACAGGAAACAGGTTTTACAGCAGACCAGGTACTTATGGTGGGAGACAGAATGTTTGACCTTATAGGTGCCAAAGAATTCGGTATGGACGCCGTAGGTGTATTATATGGCTTTGGTAGTTATGAAGAACTGAACGCATACGAAAACATTGGACTTATTGATAATATAAGTCGGCTAATAAATATTTTAGAGAAGGTGTAAGATGGCAAATTCTAATAAAAAAACACCAAATAAAAAACACTCTTTTGCAGATGTGATGAAAGTTTACAAAAAGCGTTTTGCAAAGATGAATAAAAAGACAAAAATACAGTTGGCTGCAATTTTTCTGCTTATAGTGCTGATTGTTTTTGCAGCTGCTATGGCTCTTATGGGCAGAGGTAAAAACCCTGTTTCCTCCAGTGAGGTTCAGGGATTATCTGTTTCCTTTTCCGGCTCCTATGACCCGCTGGCTGATGCTAAATATGAAGACCAGTATCTCAAACGGATAGAAGAATATGATGATGTGGTTATTCCTGAAAGCGAAACAGAGGACCGCAACTATTTCAAGGAAACTCTTTTTGTGGGGGATTCCAATACAGAGGGGCTGGCAACCTATAACCATCTGTCACTGCAGTATGTTCTTGGCATGACAGGTATGCCTATTCAGGCAGTAACTACCAACAAGTGTATGTGGTTTGTAGGTTATGAAGAACCGGTTACTATTCCTACAGCTGTGGGTATGCTGAAACCAAGAAGAGTCATCATCAACTTCGGCACAAACAATGCCGGTGGGACAGAGACAGAAGATTTCATCTATTATTACGAAAATGCTCTCGATGTAATTGAAAAGGCATATCCTTATGCAGATATTATAGTTTCTGCTGTTCTTCCGGTTGCAAAAGTGAGGGATTATCCAAACATCACAATGCAGGATATAGATGAATTTAATCTTGCTCTTGCAGAAATGTGCAGAGAAAGAAACCTGAAATTCCTCAACACTGCAGAAATATTCAAAGACCCTGAAAATGGCTTTATGAAGCCTGAATATGTGGCAAAAGATGGCATCCATCTCAGCAGAGACGGATATCAGGCACTACTTGAATATGTGGGTTCACACAAACATATTGTTCCGGACAACAGACCTGCCAGAGGCACTATTCCTACAAGAAGAAATGCGCCATATGTGCCTGATGAGTCATCATCAGTTGCATCAAGCAGCAGTGTGGCATCATCCAGTATGATGTCATCCAGCATTTTTGCTTCTTCATCGGTATTGCCATCTTCAAGTATAGGTATATCATCTGTAGTTTCTTCATCCAGCCAGGAATCCTCCAGCAGTACAGATATTTCATCTGAAGTACAGACACCAGGTCCGTCACAGGAAGCATCTTCAGCAGTACCTGTGATAATCTGTACATATTGTGGAGGTGAACATTCAGACGCAGACCACCAGTGCACAACCTGTGGTCAAACAGGTCACGGAAACACCTGTCCTACACCTGCAGTGAAGTGCTCTTTCTGTTCAGCTGAACATTCGGATGCAGAGCATATCTGTACAGGCTGCGGCAATAAAGGTCACGAGAAAAACGGTCAGTGTCCTCCAGTGTGTAGTTATTGCGGCGGAGCACATACTGACGCAGACCACCGGTGCACAACCTGTGGTCAGACAGGTCATGGAAACACCTGCCCTGCACCTGTTGTAACCTGTGCTTATTGTGGTGCAGAAGGTCATAATGGCGGATGTGGAATGGATTGTACCCTGTGTGACCAAATTCATAAAACTGCGGACCATATATGTACAGCCTGCGGTGCTGCAGGTCACGAAGGCGGATGCAGTACACCACCGCCTGCAGAAGAAGTTTCAAACTAATTTTTAATTGATTTACAGAGGTATTATATGAACGTAACAGTATTAGGTTCCGGCCGTTGGGGTACATTCCTTGCAGTATACCACAGCAGAAAAAACAATGTTGTTTTATGGGGGCTGGAAGGCAGTCCTGATTATGAACAGCTGCTTAAAGAAAGAAAAAACTCTTATCTTGAACTTCCAGATAACCTTATACTTGAACCGGACCTGGAAAAGGCTATCAATCATTCAGAATATATTGTAATCTCTATCAGTGCACAGCATCTGCGTGAATTCTGTGAAAGACTCAACCAGTACAATCTGCACGGAAAAACATTCATCCTTTGTATGAAAGGTATAGAAAGCGAATCCGGCCAGCGCCTGTCCCAGATAGTAAAAGACACAATCCGTCAGTATATAAACATCTGTGTATGGGTTGGTCCGGGTCACGTACAGGATTTTATGGCAGGTATACCAAACTGTATGGTTGTTGACAGCGAAGACAAAATGGTGATAAACGATGTTGTTAACAATTTCTCCAGTGATCTTATCAGGCTTTATCTGGGGGACGATATTATAGGCACAGAAATCGGTGCTGCTGCCAAAAACGTAATCGGTATTGCAGCCGGTATGCTGGATGGTCTCCGACTTTCCAGTCTTAAAGGTGCACTTATGGCACGCGGAGCAAGAGAAGTTTCACGCCTTATCAAAGCAATGGGCGGCAACGAGCTCTCTGCATATGGCCTTTCACATCTTGGTGACTATGAAGCAACCCTGTTTTCTCTCCACAGCCAGAACAGAATGTTTGGTGAGAAATACATCACAGGTCAGCCATATGAAAAGCTGGCGGAAGGTGTGGCAACAGTAAAGGCACTTATGAAGCTTTCAGCTGAATATGGGGTGGAAATGCCTATTTCACGTGCTGTATATGATGTTATTTATAATCATACTGAACCAAAAGAAACACTTTACAGACTTTTTGAAAGAGATGTAAAAGAAGAATTTTCAAACACTTATTAAATAAAAATTACCCACAGAAGCTTCTGCGGGTAATTTTTTTGAAATACTTAAGTGAGAGTGTATAGTTCTTTGTTCTTTTTGTAAAGTTCCTGGTAAGATGATTCCTCATCTCTGCGATATTTTCTTGCTGATTCGTGTGGCGCATAACCTGTGTGTGCAGATTCTATAACCGCAATCGCCACGTTGGCACAATGCGCAGATGCTCTTTCATATGCGTTTAGCAGGTCAGACAATACAAATCCCAGTTCAATTGTACATTCTTTGTTTCTCAGACGGAAAATATGGTTGTCCTTAATCTGCATAATTATTTCGTTGATAACATGCTGCAGTGGTTCAATCTCATATGCGATATTCAGGTCGGTGTCAGCAAAAGCTTTGCCTGTAAATCCTATCAGCTGATGTGCAGCTTTTTCAAGAACTGCAATTTCTTTCATAGCTTCGTCAGAGAATTTAACCTGTTTTTCCATCATTTCTCTTGCAGTGCCTACCACGTTTACGGAATAGTCGCTGATTCTTTCAAAATCATTGATAACGTGAAGGATTTTGTTCACTTCATAGCTGTCATCGCTTGTCATATCGTGTTCAGTTAGCTGTACAAGATATGTACCCAGTTTGTCCTCGTATTTGTCAACAGATTTTTCCATTCCGCTGATTTCTTCAAAGAATTCATCTGTATAATTGTTGATGGATGATGTGGATTTTCTAAAGCCTTTCAGTGCTATTTCAGCCATTTCATTTGCAACCACACGGCTTCTTTCAACGGCAATAGCCGGTGTATTCAGCAGCAGGCTGTCAAGCAGTGCAAATTCTTCGTCTTTTTCATCATCTTTGATTGTTGCAATAGCAAGTTTTTCAAGGAAACCGGAGCAAGGCAGAAGAACAGATGTTGTGATAAGGTTGAAGCAAGTATGTACTATAGCAATACCACGCTGGTCAACAACACTGTTTACAAATTCAAAATGGAATACGGCATTCAGGCTATAAAACAGAATCATACATACTACAACACCTGTGATATTAAAGTACAGATGAACAGCAGCTGTACGTTTTGCGTTTTTGGATGTGCCAAATGAAGCCAGGATAGCTGTGATACAGGTACCGATATTCTGACCCATAATGATTGGCAGGGCACTGCCGAATGTTACAGCACCTGTTGTGGACAATGCCTGCAGAATACCAACAGAAGCAGAGGAAGACTGGATAATGGCTGTTACAATTGCACCAACCAGAACACCGATGATTGGGTTTGAGAATGTTACAAACAGCTGCTGGAACCAAGGCATTTCGCTGAGTGGTTCAACAGCTCCGGACATCATATCCATACCTGTCATAAGAATTGTAAAGCCCAGCATGATTGCGCCGATATTTTTCTTTTTGTCTTTTTTGCTGCCCATATAAAGCAGCAGACCGATAAAGGCAAGTACAGGTGCAAAGGAAGATGGCTTTAACAGCTTTAATAACAGGCTGTCATCCTGAATACCAGACAGAGAAATAATCCAGGCTGTAACAGTTGTGCCAACATTGGCCCCCATAATAATACCGATGGCTTGCTTAAGTGTCATGATACCGGAGTTTACAAAACCAACTACCATAACAGTTGTTGCGGAGGAAGACTGTATAACAGATGTTACACCAAGACCCAGCATAAAGCCTCTTATCGGGCTGGATGTTATGGTGCTGAGAATGCTGCTCAGCTTGTTGCCTGCAGCTTTTTCCAGTGCTTTGCCCATAACGTCCATACCATACATGAACAAGGCAAGACCTCCCATAAGTGAAAATACATTGAAAATACTCATGATTAATCTCCTGATTTTGTTGTAAAGTTGTTTTACAAAACATAAACATTTTAATTTGTAAATGTAAAGCATGTATGCACAGTGTTGTAAAATACTTGTAAAATCTTTACAGTAAATCAAAATGATAGTATAATTTCAATATATAACAAGGAACAGGTGATTAAAATGAAAAAGCATTTAAAAGAATATATGCTTACACAGCTTGAAAAACTGCTGGCTATCCCAAGCCCTACAGGCTATACAAAAGAAGTCAGCAACTACCTTATGGCAGAGTTGCAGTCAATGGGCTATGCCCCATACACACTGCACAAAGGCGGTGTTGTCTGTCAGCTCAACGAAGGGGAAAATGCCCTTATGCTGGCAGCCCATGTGGACACTCTAGGAGCGATGGTCAAATCAATAAAAAGTAATGGTGCACTTATTGTTACTCCGCTTGGTGGTCTGCAGGCTGCTAATGTGGAAACAGAAACAGCCGTTATTATTACAAGAGCTGGTAAAAAATATGATGCTACATTCCAACTGGAAAATGCTTCATCTCACGTGAACAGGGAAGTGGCCACAGCGGTGAGAAGTTTTGATTCCACACTTGAACTGCTTCTTGATGAAAAGGTGTACTCAAAGGACGATACAAAAAAACTGGGTATTGAAACAGGTGATATTGTTGCAGTAAATCCAAGATTTACAATCACATCCAACGGATTTATCAAAAGCCGTTTTCTTGATGACAAAGCATCAGCTGCTGTACTTCTCACACTTGCAAAAGCTTTGAAAAATGGCGATGCAGCATTCAACAGAAAAGTTTACATTGATTTTACTGTATATGAAGAAGTTGGTCATGGCGCGGCAACAGGTATTCCTGACGATGTAAAAGATATGATAAGTGTGGATATGGGCTGTGTGGGCAATGGCCTCAACTGCACAGAAACACAGGTTTCCATATGCGCAAAAGATTCATCAGGTCCATATAACTATGATGTTGTATCTGACCTTATCAGCGCAGCAAAAAGAGCAGGTGCAGATTACGCGGTGGATGTTTACCCATTCTATGGTTCTGATGTTGATGTAAGCCTGAAAGCAGGTTATGATGTGCGTCACGGACTTATCGGCCCAGGTGTGTATGCTTCCCATGGTTATGAACGCAGTCATGTTGAAGGCCTTATTAACACATACAAACTCATAGAAGAATATCTCAGATAAAAATAAAAGTCCTTCGGGACTTTATTTTTGGTTTGAAATAAGTTTTATATCAGAGTAAAGAGCTAAGAAAATTATGTCTGTATATATTTTGCTGTAAATTATATATAATAATGCTATATCAGAGAAAGGAGAAGAGAAATGCACATAAAAATTGCAATTAAAAAACTGGTGGAGTTTATTCTCCGTTCCGGTAGCATAGATTCACGTTTCACAGGAACAGACAGGGCATTGCTCGGCTCCAGAATACACCGCAAATTGCAGAAAGAGGCCGGCAAAGACTATTTTTCAGAACAGTTTCTCACTATAGATTTGTATGAAGCGGATATACTTTACACACTTCATGGCAGAGCAGATGGTATTATCAGAAACGAAAACAAGGTTACAATAGATGAAATTAAGACAGTTTCTACTCCTATAGACCGGATTGATGAAAATTACAGCAAAGCCCATTGGGCGCAGGCCAGCTTTTATGGATATATAGTTTGCAAAAAAGAAAATTTTTCTGAAATTGATATTCAACTGACATACTACAATATAGATACTGATGAGATTAAAAAAATCAGCAAAATATTTACTGTTTCCGAACTGGAGGAAACAGTTTTCAGTGTTTTAAAATCCTACAGAAAATGGGCACTGTTGTCATACACCTGGACAGAGCATAGGAATAATTCATTACAACAGCTGGCATTTCCTTTTGAAGATTATCGTGCAGGCCAGCGTTCACTGGCAGTTGCGGTTTATAAAACAATCAGGGAAACAACCGCATCTTTGCCTGTGCACCCACAGGAATAGGCAAAACAATGTCTACAATTTTCCCCAGTTTGAAAGCTATGGGTGAGAGCCTGACTGACAAGGTGTTTTACTTGACGGCAAAAACTGTTACAGCAGCTGCTGCAACCAACGCTGTCAGCATTTTATATGATAAAAACCAGGATTTATCCCTTAAAACACTTAATATTACTGCCAAAGACAAGGTTTGTTTTCTTGAAAACAGAAAATGTGACCCTGTTTCTTGTCCCTATGCAAAAGACTATTTTGATAAAATCAACGATGTTCTTTATGATACATTACAGCAAAACAATATTTTTTCCAGAGAGCTTATAACACAGACGGCAGAAAAACATCAGCTATGCCCATATGAACTGTCTCTTGATATCAGTGAATGGTGTGATGTGATAATATGCGATTACAATTACCTGTTCGACCCTACTGCAAAACTGCAGCGCTTTTTTGAAAACAGAAAAGGTGAATATACATTCCTGATAGACGAAGCACACAATCTGCCAGACAGGGCCAGGGAGATGTATTCAGCCAGTATTGATAAAAAATCCTTTTTTGAAATCAAAAAGGCAACTGACAAAAAAGAGAAAAAACTGATAAAGGCCCTTAATGCTGTAAACAATATGTTTATAGAATATCGTCATAAATTCGATGATATTGATGATAATAAAATTGTTGCAGAAAATTTACCGGATGATATTGAAAAGCCGTTGAGAAGTTTTGTAAAGGAATGTGCAGAGTTTTTCGATAGACACAAAAAAGAACAGCTTGATGAAACCCTGCAGAATTTATATTTTGATACAAAATTTTTTATCAGAATTCTTGAAGAATACAATGAAAAATACGTTACCATCATTTCCAGAAACAGTGACAATGTTTCCATAAAGCTGTATTGCACAGACCCAAGTGAAAATATAGACAAGCAGCTGCTTACAGGCAACAGTGCCATTGCATTTTCAGCCACACTTACTCCGTTGGATTACTACAAGCAGCAGATGGGTGGTACAGGTGAAAAAATAAATATCCCAAGCCCTTTCAGTCAGGATAATCTGGGGCTGTTTGTTGCAGACAGAATAAGTACAAAATATGCAGACAGGGAAAAAAGCCTGAATGAAATCTGCGATATGCTGTATCAGTTTGCTACTGCGAAAAAGGGTAACTATATAGCATATTTCCCAAGCTATGCATATATGAAATCTGCCTATGACAATTTCATACAGAAATATGACATCAACACAATTATTCAACAGCCAAATATGGATGAAAACCAGCGTGCAGATTTTATTGCCGGTTTTGATGGCAGCAATACTGATGGCCTGCTTGGCTTCTGCATAATGGGCGGTATTTATGGCGAAGGAATAGACCTGACAGGGGACAGGCTTATCGGTTGTGCCATCGTGGGTGTAGGTCTGCCGCAGATAAATACCCAGCTGAATACACTGAAAGATTATTATGACAAAAACGGGGAAAATGGTTTTGCCTTTGCATATCAGTACCCCGGTATGAACAAGGTTATGCAGGCTGCAGGCCGAGTAATACGCACAGAAACAGACAGGGGAGTGGTGTTGCTGATTGACAGTCGATTTACCACAGACCGCTATCTGCGCAATATGCCTGCCCACTGGTCCCATCTGAAAACAGTGAGAAATCAGACTGATTTAAAAGAAAAACTGGATAATTTCTGGGACAAATTATAATTGTCATTCCTGTATAATAAGCTATATGAAATCAAAACCACGCGTTGAACGCGTGGTATGCACAAGCCCTAAAAGGGCATATTACCGGCTCACCTCTTAAGAGGTTCTGAAAGTCTGTC
>CAZYSS010000067.1:0-11160 GCA_964649845.1 uncultured Oscillospiraceae bacterium | reverse complement strand
CCATCTTCCGTCTTTCGTATCTCTTCCACCAAGTCAAGATACTTTTGCCAGATATACAGAGTATCTTCTTTTGTATAACTTTATAATTCTTTATAATACTTTTTCAAGTGCTCTGGCATTACAGGTTTAACAGGTTTCGGCGATTTGGCGATAACTTTTGCTCGGATATTATCCGTTTCTTTTTCAACGATATCCTGTATTTGTGCAAGGTTATCTGCATATACGACTTTACATCTGTAAATCTTTTCGTCAACTTGTTTAATTTCGGCAGTCAGCCTTTCTATGTTATCTCTGCACATTTTCTTTTCTTTGCCTTTAAATAAACCCAGAGAAGAAAGAATTTTTTCATTTTCTGAACGTTCTGCCTTAAGTCTGGCTTTCTTTTCTTCCAGTTCATTCAATTCGACTATATGATTCGCATTCAAAGCTTTTTCTTTTTCTTTCCTCAGCTTGGAAATTTCTTTTTTTACCTGCTTATCAATATTTTTATCATACTCTAACAAATCTGTTTTATAAGCCTTTACAGCATTCTGATAACCAGCATAATCTGATTCACGCTTTTCCAACTGTTTTATCATATCTGTAACATTTGCATGTTTGTCTTTTGAATCTTTATAGCCACCTAATTTTGAGAAAAGTTGTTGTGCACTCTTAAGACTGTCTTTATTATTTGAATTGTTCAGCATTTCAAGAGCATTTTTATAAATTTTTTCATTTCCAGCTTCTATAAGCCAGAGATTGCATTCATTCAAAAGCCTTGCGGAATCTTTATAGTCACCCAATTCTTTAAAAAGCTGTATTGCTCTTTTTAGTCTTATCTCGCTGGATTTATTCTTGCTTTCATCACAAGCGTCAATATACATTTCTTCCTTTTGCTGATCGAATATGCGTTGCTGGCATTTTTCCAACAACAACTTAGAGTCTTTGTAATCTCCTAATTCTTTAAACAACTGTACAGCTTTTTTCAATGACACAGAATAGCTTTTCGTTGAACATTCGCAAGCCTCAAGGTATTTTTCTTCTTTTTTCTTTTCCAAGCGTGTAGTTTTTTCTTCAGCTGTTTCACTTGCAAGTTGTACTATCTGCGGAGTAGGCATTGCACTAAAAACATCTGTTACTGCTTCGGCAATTCCGCTGAATATTATATTTCCAGCTGTAAATTCAAAACGTGTATATTTAACAGATTCAAGTAAGCAGTTATACAGCTCTATCAACAATTCGTTTTCAGGATCTTTTTCACTAAACGTTTTTATTAACGCTGAGATATCAGACACCAAATTACTTATCACAAGTGCACATTGTGTAATCTCATTTTGCACCAATGCAAAAGCCTCTTTGCTATATGGTATTTTATGCTTATTACAGAACTTTGCACTTATTACTGCAGATTTTCCGGCCAAAGTGTATTTTTCATCTATATAATTATAGACTTTAGCTATAATATCACGAACTTTATCAATTGTAGTAATATTCAATGTTTTTGATTTAAGGCTGCCAAGCTCCCAAATGTTTTTGCGGTGTTCATCAGCCAAGTTCTCAATTGTTTTCTGAAGCTGAGACAGTTCATTGGTTAATTGATTTATCCGCCGTAATGTGCTCATATCATAAAAATGATATAATGACTGTTGACCTTTTTTTATCCTATTAGATGAGAGCAGATCGTCTTTTGTAAGGCGCGCAACCTTATTTCCAGCAGCTTTTTCTTCTGTTTTAAACGAAGACTTATAAATCGATGTTGCTTTATCTGTATCTTTATTGCTATGGGAAAGAGTACTGCCATCCACATACAATTCCACATTCATCAAGGCGTACTTTGCACGGCTAGAACGTTTGGAAAGTGGAGTTACATCTTTTACTCTTGCCTTTATTTTATCAATATGAGATGCTATTTCTGAAAGTTCGCCCAGAAATTCTGTTTCGGCAAGATATCCTAATGTTTCATTTCGTGCATTGAATACTTCAATTGCAACAGGCTCATAAAACTCATTTTTATAGTCGGCTTTTAAAATCAATATATCTCCAACATTAACATATTCTATTCTATTGTTTCGACCTTCATAACCTGTACCTTCAATCTTGAGTACTTTTGGATAAAACTTCATCCAGTCGTCATTACCGATTTTGGCAAAGACACGTTTGTAATACCGTATATTTGGTATTTTGACAGCTATTTTATTACCGCCGTTTATTGTTATAGCCAATTCGAAAGAGGTAGTGATAGCCTTCAGGTTTTCTCTTATGTTATCGAGAATTTCCTGAGATTCAGCTCTTTCAGTTAATTTGCTCTTCACCACTTTTTCAATGCGCTTGAACACTTCGGACCTTAATTCAGCCAAAGCCTGAAGTTCCACCTGAATATTGCTTTGAATACCTGTCATTGAAGTAATCAAACCATTTTTTACTTCATCACCAACAATATCACCAATGGTATTCTGAATATTTTCCAGAATATTCATATGTAAAACAATAGCATTCGTCCATTCAGCAAGTAACTGTTTTGTAAATGGTTTCGTCCTGAATTTGGATGCATCAACATCAACTATTTCTTGATTGATTTTGGAAAATGGCAACGGAACCTGACTAGCAACAGTGGTTCTGCCAAGTGCACGCAAAGAACCTGGATCACTGAAATCAACAGAAATACTGTCATCAGCAATAGCCCATGACTCATCAAGAGAATACATACAACCATCAAAAAAATTATTTTTGTTTATCCACTGACGCTCATATAGATTCTCCAATATTTCTTCAAGTGTTCTTCTGCCTATACCCGGGAAGTAATCTTCGTATGTGCCTGGTTTAGTACTTGAAAAGCCCCTTGAACCACCTAATGTAATTACCATGTCATTTTCTGCAAAAGCATTAAAAACCTGTACTACTTGTTCATCGGTAAATACCATAATATACCTCCACATAAAACATCTTATATTTTAAACATTTTAACATTTTTTTGTATATATCTGCAATTATAGTTATGTAAAAAAAGGTTATCAAAACTGTAGAAAGTACCATATAAAACAAACTCCAGCTGACAATTCAAATGCCAGCCGGGGTTCTCCTTTTATTCACTATTACATTTCTATAATATTTCCTTGCAGCAGATCGTTGTATTCTTCTCTGCAGGTGAGGAATATAATCTGGTGGCGTGTTGCACATTGCTGCAGCAGTTTGCAGGCCTGATGTGTACGGGCAGTATCCATATCTGTAAACGGGTCGTCCAGTACGATTACACCGCCGCCATCCGGGAACAGATGGTCCAGCACCGCCAGGCGGAACGCCAGCGCAACAGTATCCTTTGTGCCCTCTGACAATTTGCTGTAGCTCATAAGCCTGTCAGAACTGTAGATATTCATATTTAGCTTGTCGCCATCCGGGAATTCCGAGGTGATTTTGCCCTCTGTAATAATATCAAGATAAGACATAAAGCTGTCTGCCAGACCTTCCATCGGGTTGTTGGTCAGGCTGGCTTTCTGCTGTGTGAAAACCTGTCTGATATGCAGCCAGTGATTAAGCAATGCTTTCTGTTCTTCAAATGCAGTTTCTGCTTTTGTCACAGCAGCATAAGGATCTTCTGTCAGATTGCTTTCATAGTTTTCCAGCGCTGCAACAGCATTTGTCTTTCTTATCAATGCATCCTGTTTCCGCACCTGCATATCTCCCCTTACATCTCGCAAGTCCTGCAGATAATCGTCCGGAGATGATATGTCCTGATATTTTTCAGGGATGTTGTCCAGTTTATCTATAGAATCTGTAAGTTCAGCCAGCTTCTGTGTAATGTCAAAGCAAATTCCTTTCAGTTCACCTATGCTGGTATATTTTTCAGCATAGCTGTCTGTAAAGGCTTCTCTTGAGGAAATAAACCTGTCAGGTGTCTGCGGACCACATAATTCCCTGATATCTGCCTGAATATCTGATGCCTGTCTGATTTCTCCGGTGATTGATTCAAAGGCAGCTTCAAGCCGGTCAAAACTGATTGTTCCAAGCAGTGCATCCATATTTGCCTGTGTTTTTTCAAGCTGATTCTGGATTTCAAGGATTTCGTTTCTGACTGCTTCCATCTGCTCAACACTTTCCACAGTGTACTTTGCGAAAATACCATTTATTATATCCCTGTTGGCTGTGATACTGTTTTCAACATCTGCAACATTTACATCTGCAGGGGAAAGTTCCATTTCCATAACGCCCGGAACTATGATTCTGACAGCTTCTGTTATTGCTGCATTGCCGTCTGTCAGCGCAATTTCTTCCCCTGTGAGGACAGAAACAATCTGCACTGTATGGCCTGCCATCATTCTGACTATTGCGTTCAGGTTGATGCCGCACAGCCTGTTTTCCAACTGTGTAATTTTTCTGCTGCATTCAGTAACCTGCCTGATTTCTTCAGCTGCAGGGCAAGGCTTGCCGTCAATGCTTTTCCTGTATGCATCCGCCTGTTCTTTATATACCTTTGCCTTGGTGTACATATCTGCAATCCGGCGTTTGTTCATTTCGTCAGACAGTTTGGCAGCTTTTTCTGTCTCTTCAAGATAAACAGGCCAGTTTTTCAGCACTGTTTTGTATTCTGCCAGCATTTTGTTCTGCAGTTCAATTGAGTTTTTGCGTTCAGCCTGTGTTGCCAGCCGATTATAGAACTGTTCAAATTCTGTGCAGTCATTTTCAACATCCTTCAGCTGTGCTTCCGCTTCCTTGTATGCTGCAGAGGCTTCTTCTGCAGTTTTCTTTCTTGCTTGTATCTCATTCAGCACTGCACGGCTGTCTTCAAGGTTATAATATGCATTCAGCACCGCGCCTACACCGTTCAGGTAGCGGCCGCCACCGCTTTTGCGTACGGGCATATCTGTTGTAACATCCCAACGTCTGGATAATGCATCTATTTTCTGTTCGATAGCATTTTCAATAGTGTCTATGGAAACGCTGTCACTTTCTGCAAAAGCCATTGTAATTGTAGCGGCCAATTCCTGGCGGATGGAATTGTCCTTGTCTTTTTTATCTGCAAAATCGTTGAGAATTGTTCTTAATGCAAACTCGTTATCCTTCCGCGGTGAAAAAAGCATACCGGCATAAACACCTTCGCCATAGACAAGCTGCTGTTTCAGCAATTCATTTACAGTGGACTGTGCACGGACTGTGGTCTGTGGTGTTGACAGCCTTACAGATGGTTCTGCACCCCATTCTTTGGAAACAGTAAACTGACCGTCTGCTGTTTCAAAGGTTACTTTGCCGTCAATAAAGTCCCCTGCTATGCCACCCTTTACTGCAGATGGGAAATAGCTTTCCACAAAAGCTGCATCTTTTCTTCTGTCCAGCTTTGCTTCTTTGAATAATGCAGCTGACAGCAGATTCAGCAATGTGCTTTTACCGCTTTCATTTTCGCCGTAAACAATGTTGAGACCGTCTTCAAATCTGATACTTTTATCCTTGATGCCGGCAAACTGTGATGTAGAAATATTCTTTATTTTCATTTATTTGCCCTCCTGTAAGGATTTTAAAAGTTCATACATCAGTTGTGCTTCCTTTGGCTGGTCAAGCAATGATGAAAGCAGATTTGCTGAAAATGATGTTTCTATAAATTCTTTTTCGATAAGCTCTTTTGAGATAAGCTGTGTCAGGCCATAGTCGTTAAAAGAACCTTCTATAAATCTTGAGAGTACTTTTTCAACTACTGTCACTCTGCCAGCGTACTCATCAAGCGACACTGCACCAGTAAGAATAACATCAACAACGCTGTTATCCGGAACATCAGCCAACCGGTTTACGATATTATCATTCATTTTTTCGGCTGTAACAGAAATATTTTTTCGAACAAAATTTATATTACCCGAAACAAACTTTTTCGCTTTTACTGTTTTATTGTCATCTATTTCTATGATAAAGCACTGGCCTTCAGTATTGCAGGAAACATCTGTCTGCACATGGGTACCTGCATTGAAGATTTTCTCGCCTGTAAGCCAGCTGTCTTCTGTCAGATTGCGTGGAAACGGCACGTGGGTATGACCAATAAGCCATACATCCACCGGTATTTCTTCCAGTTCCTTACGCTTCATTGGGAAGTATCTGCCCTCGTTATCGATAGTTTCACCCTCCACAGCGCCGTGGGCAACACCTATATGATAAACACTGCCTGGTGTAATATCCGTGTTTTTTATCCATTCCAGATTGTTTTCCTCCGGTTGTGAATGCTCTGTCTGACAAAATGCAGGATAAAGCACAACATTGTTTTCTCCTGCTTCAACAGAATATGGTCTGTATTCATTCAGCAGAAGAATATTGTCGTTGTCCGCAATGATATCCTCAAAATCTCTCCATAGTTTTACATCTGCATCGTAATAGTCGTGATTGCCCGGCAGAACAACAACTGTGCCTTTGAATGAAGCCAGTTTGCTTACAACTGACTTGATGTCGCGTTTCGCAATACCATATGTTTTATCAAACATATCACCAGTTACTACAAACAAATCACATTTTTCTTGGTTTGCCGATGCAAGCATATTATCAAAAGCATCTATACGTGCTTTTATCAGTACATCCTTTTGCGGATGGCTGGCGTATTTCAACCCGATATGATTATCTCCTGTCACAAATAATTTCAGCATATTGCATCTCCTGTTTTTATTTATAAATATATTTTAGCATAACATTTATACATTAACAATCTGCAAAAAGCCGCTTTTGTGCAACGGTGTGCAGACAGCTGTCCTGTGTGAAAACGGCAATTACAAAGAATACGGCAGACTTCCTTCAGCTTTCTATACATATTCCCGTGAAGATAAAAAGTAAAAACTACTTGTTGTATGCTCGTTTACAGGCAATGCCAAAAAGTGGAAAGCACCGGCAGAGGTTGTCCTTTCAGGTGCAGAAATACCGCTTGCAAACCATGAAAATACAGAGGATACTCTGCTGCAGCCATATGAAACAAGGGTGTGTTACTGGAAAAAGTAAATATGTAATTATAAAACAGAATAAAAGGCAGACCATCAGTGATATGCACCTCCAAAAGTGTCTAACTTTTGGGGTGCATATCATCAGCAGTCTGCCTTTATATATTCATGATAATCATATGATTCTCTTTTCTATGATGTCCTTTGCAACTTTTTTCATTACCGTCTCCCTTTTTTGTCGCTACAGCGTAATCAGCAGATAATCAGAATCCTTGCTTACAAATTGGCTGTGTTCAGACACATTTCTTACGGCTCGGCGGTGGATGGATTCCAGCGGATTTTTCAGATATTTGCCCTCCACATTTTTAAGCGCTTTTGCCAGCAGCATATTGCATTGTTCCGGTGACAAATCTGCAGGTTCCAGAATCAGTGTGGCAGGCACCTCTGTAGCCTGATAGGTTTCTTTGTCTGCTGTGTCTGCCCCTACTCTGATAACAACAGCACCAGGTTTTTTGTTTGCAAGCCTGCCAGCAATAATAAATTTGGAGGTTGTATCTTCTGCTGTGGTGCAGTCTGCCAGGGTGTTGGTGTAACTGCTGATAAACAGGTCTGCAATTTCTTCAACACCAAAATTTGCTATACCGCTTTCAGACACAAACTGATGCACTGTGGTGCGCACAAGCTCCCCAAGAGCCAGATTGCCGCACATTCCCACAGCAATATGGGGTGACCATTTTTCAATTTTGGTCATATCGGCCACAACTTTGCCTGTGGATGGGTTTACCCTCTGCCTGTCTGCGCACAGGGCGATAAATTTGTCTGAAATTGTTGTAAATACTACTGACATGGAATAACCTCTTTTAATCTGAATATCAGATATATTTTAACATAATAGCTGAATGTATGGCAAATATAAATAACCAAAAGAGGCGATACGCTGTCCCTCTCTCAATCTTATTGAGTTTTATGTTCTGTTGTCATCAATATCAGCAACACACCACTATCCTGACTGCGAATGATTTCCGGCATACGGGTATCTGAAACAAAACTGCAAGTAATTCCTTAAAGTCCTTGATTTATTGCGTATTTCTGCTAAAATAATATATTATACAACATTATTTTCAGAGTAAAAGAGGTATTTTTTATGCTTGAATCACTTATCAAAAAAATAATTGTTACTGAAGAAGAAATTGACAGTATTGTTTCCCGCCTTGCAAAGGAAATCAACCGCGACTATGCTGACAAAAACCTGGTGCTGGTTTGTGTGCTGAAAGGGTCCTGTATGTTTGCAATCGACCTGGCCAAAAAGCTGGACGTTGTCTGCGAAATGGAATTTGTGAGAACTTTCTCTTACGGCAACGCCACTGAATCCAGCGGCGAAGTTCAGATGCTGGTTGACTTTGACAGACCAGACTTTGCAGAGTGCGACTTCCTGATCCTGGAAGACATTGTAGACTCCGGCAACACTCTGAAATACCTTGTGGAACATCTGCAGGCCAAAGGCCCAAAAAGTGTTAAGACCTGCACTCTGCTGGACAAACCATCCAGAAGAAAAGTTGACTTTGACCCTGACTATGTGGGCACAGTTATTCCTGATGAATTTGTTTTCGGCTATGGTCTTGATTTGTTTGAAAAATACCGCGACCTGCCATTCGTGGCTGTAGTAAGCCCTGAATATCTGGCAAGCAGAGGTCTGTAATCATCTGTTTATAAAATGAAATAACAACCACGCGTTGCATAAACGCGTGGTTTTTTGATGTGTAACCGATAGTTACACACAGGACAAAAGCCCCGGTTGATTATAGCCGGGGCTTTTATGTTTTACAGTTTACTGGTCGTTATCGCCGTTTTCTTTAATATTTTTTCTTTTCAGTACCAGCATAATTACCAGTCCGGCCAGTGCTGCTGCAAATACAGCCAGATAAATAACCGCATTTGTGTTGTCGCCTGTATCCGGTGCATCCGGCCCAGGAGTTACAGTTGGTTCCTGTGTCGGTGTGGCAGATGGCTGTGGTGTTATGGTTGGTTCAGGTTCAACAGGGGCAATGTATGCGTTTTCAAATACAATGCTTGTGGCTGTGCCCTCTGCTTCTGCAATGCCGAAATTGCTTATAACAAGCTGTCCGGTACCAGGGTCAGATACTTCTACTGTGATATGATACATACTTTCATCATAGGTGATTCCCTCTTTTGCCGCTGTGGAATCCTCTTTAATGATGAAATGATATGTGCCGGCTGACTGGAACGCCAGGTCTTTAAAGCTGAAATTACCTTCGCCGTCATTGGTTACAGTCTGCACAAGGTCGCCTGTGGCTGCAAATGAGGCATCTGCGGTATAAATCTGGAAATAGAAATCTCCTGCTTTCAGTTCTGCATTGTTGAGCACTTTTCTGCCCGGCAATGACAGGTACGCCGGTGACGCCTTGTAGCTGTTTACAAATTCAATATTCTTTTCTGCGCCGTAGGAATCGGTGGTGTAGACCGCTGCTTCCAGAATACCGTTATTGTCTTTTACAATTACGGTTACAAAATAGTATGTATCATCGTATGTTACGCCGCCAAGAGGCTGTGTGGCATCTTCAAGGACAACATAGTGGTATACGCCCACTTTGTCAAAATTCAGGGCAGTAAAGGTGATAACACCCTCTGCATCGCTGGTTACTTTTTCCACTGTGCCGTTTTCTGCAAGGGGTTTGAAGTCCTTGTCAGTCTGCAGGAGATAGAATGAAAATTCCTTGTCTTTAATATCTCTGCCTGACAATATTTTTCTGCCTGTAATCACAGCAGATGCGTCCTGTGGGTCGTATGTGTTTGTAAAGGTTGCCTGCCAGATGTTTGAAGGTGCTTCAGGCTGTGGTTCTTCTGTGTTTTCCTGTTCAGCAGCGAGCAGTTGTTCATCACCGGCTGCAGCTTCTTCAGAAACAGGGGGTTCAGGCTGAATTTCCGGCTCTGTCACTGTTTCGCTGGTTTGTGGTGCAGCTTCCTCTGCAGGAGTTTCTGTTTCAGGTGAAGCTGTTTCTTCCGACACAGACTGCAGAGCTGTGCTGTCTGCATCTGCTGTGTTTTCTACAGGTTGCTCTGCCGGGGTTTCCACAGCAGGCTGCTGTGTGGTCAGCTGTGGCTGTTCAACAGGGAATTCGCTTACATATGCAGATACAGTGCCGTCCAGATTGTCCACTACAGACACTTTTATTCTGTATTGGGTGTTGTCATATGTTATAAAGTCCGCAGTTTCTCCGCTGTGGGTTTCCTGCAGGGTGTAGACAAATTCTTTGCCTGCATCTGATGGCCGGTAAACCATACTGATTGCGGTTTTGCCTGCAGAGTCAGTTGGGGATGATGTTTTCACCAGTGTGCCCTGCTGGTCCAAAAGGTCAAAGGTAAAGCCTGCAGGAGATTTACGCTGCCCGGAGGTATCTTCCAGATTTTTTTGTATTTCAACAGTAATTTCCGCACTGCCTTCAGGTGCATAGTTGTTGTTGAAAACAATATGTATGTTTTTATCCTCCACCAGAGTGTTGGTTGAGGCTGTTATGACAGACTGTATTTCCAGCCGGCCATCCATATCGACATCGCCCACAGAAATATCAAATCTGCTTTCGGTTTTATCGTAATTGATGCCGCCCACAGAGCCTTCCACCTCTGTTATGCGGAACTGATACAGGCCGGCGTGGTCAAAGCTGTAGGCCTGAATAAGCTGTGAAAAATCAAATCTGTTGAAATCCGGTGCAGGCACTGTAATGGTCCGGTCCGGATTTTCCGGGTCCGGCTGTTCCACCAGATAATAAGCAACAGTCTGTATCCCCAGGCTTTTCCATTCATCGTTTTCCTGCACTGACAAATCAAAGGTAAAGCTATCGCCTTCTATCCAATCACGGCCGATGATGTTTTTTTCGCCTCTTACTGTAAGGGCGGCGGTATCTGCCTGTGCCGGTGAATAGATATTGTTGAAGCTGACAGGATTGTCCCCAAGCCACTGTATAACTACATCTGCTGTTTCGGTTTCCGGTGTAAAGCCGGCAGGCAGGGCAGTTTCTGTAATAGTGACAGCAGTGTCTTTTTCAATGCCGAAAACTGTGGTTCTTCCGCCGGGAACAACGGTAACCGTAAGCACACCGCCTGAATCGGCAGTAATATCGCCCTGTGAAGTTTTTATGGTTTTGTCTGCATAGTCAGCACCCAGATTCACATTGAATGTAAACCGGAGATTTTCCGGCAGTACATAGGTATCGCCAAAAGGGTGAGACAGGGTTTTGTGCAATGTAAGGTCACCGGTGTGGTC
>CAZYSS010000066.1:0-11284 GCA_964649845.1 uncultured Oscillospiraceae bacterium | reverse complement strand
TCATCTAAAAATACTTTATATTTCGCTTTCGTCACTGGAACTAACTTTGTGACTATCATCTTTATTCCTCTTCTGCAACACCCAATTTATAATGTTCTCTTACTTTTGCTTCGATTTCTTCTAACACTTCTGGATGTTGGCTTAAATACATCTTTGCATTTTCACGACCTTGACCAATCTTATCACCCTTATATGCATACCAAGCACCACTCTTATTAACAACATCAATACTTGCCGCAAGATCAAGGATATCTCCTTCTTTAGAAATTCCTTTTCCGAACATAATATCAAATTCTGCTTCTTTGAATGGTGGAGCAACTTTATTTTTAACAACCTTTGCTCTTGTTCTGTTGCCAATAACTTCACCGCCAACTTTGATAGCTTCCACACGGCGCACATCAATACGCACAGAAGCATAGTATTTCAGGGCACGGCCACCTGTGGTTGTTTCAGGGTTGCCGTACATAACACCGATTTTTTCACGGAGCTGGTTGATAAATATAACGATTGTGTTTGTTTTGCCGATGGCGGATGTCAGTTTTCTCATAGCCTGACTCATAAGACGGGCCTGGAGACCAACGTGGCTGTCGCCCATTTCGCCTTCGATTTCAGCTCTTGTTGTCATAGCTGCAACAGAGTCAACCACGATAACATCAATGGCACCGGAACGCACCAGGGCTTCACAGATTTCCATAGCCTGTTCACCTGTGTCCGGCTGGGAAACCAGCAGGGAGTCTATATCCACACCAAGAGCAGCTGCATATACAGGGTCCAAAGCGTGTTCAACATCAATAAATGCGGCGTTGCCGCCTCCTTTCTGTGCTTCTGCAGCCACATGGAGAGCCAGTGTTGTTTTACCACTGGATTCAGGTCCGTAAATTTCCACAATACGGCCCTTTGGCAGACCGCCGATACCCAGAGCAAGGTCCAGGGAGAGCGAACCTGTGGAAATACTGTCCACATTCATTGTAACATTTTCACCCAGGCGCATAACAGCACCTTTACCAAATTGTTTTTCTATATTAGCCAGCGCAGTCCGCAGAGCCTTTTCCTTATCTGTTGCCATAGTATATTCCCTTCATATCACACATTTTACAACTAGCGGTTGTTATTTACTAATATCTTAACATATAAAGTTATAATATTCAAGTATTTATTTTATATAATTTACAGTTTTTGCACTATTATTCCCCTTGGATTTCCTGCGGTGTCCACAATTTCTTTTATGATTTTGTATTCCTCATCAAAAAGCAGTTGGCGTACCTGTTTTGCCTGGTCATGGCCATATTCAAAAATCAGGTATCCGCCTTCTTTCAGGGCAGGTTTGTAGTAATGGGAAATAAATTTGTAAAAGCGCAGGCCCTGGTCCGGCGCAAACAGGGCTGTGGCCGGTTCAAAGGTAACCTCTTTCTGCAGCTTGCCCTGCTGGTCCGGATTAATGTATGGCGGATTGGAGATGATTACATCAAAAGTTTCTTCCTCCACCACCCAGTCATAGTCAAACACATCTGCCATTACAGGCAGTACCCGCAGACCGTTTTTCTCTATATTTCTTTCCAGATACTTATAGGCTTCGGGATACTTTTCCAATGCCATAACATTGGCATCTGGACAATAGCGTTTTATTGCCAGAGCAATTGCACCGCTACCGGAACACAAATCCAGCACATTGGGGTTGGCAAATTTATTTATGTATTCAAAAGCGGCAGAACAAACATCCTCTGTGTCCCGACGTGGAATAAGCACGCCTTCCCCCACCTCCAGTTCCAGGTCAAAAAACTGCCAGCTGCCCAGTATATACTGCAGAGGATATCCCTCCCTGCGTCTGTGGCACAGGTCGTACAGTTTTACCTCGTCCCTGTCCTCCACCTGATACTTCGGGCCAAGCTCCAGCCTGGTTTTGCCAAAAACAAATTCCAGCAGCTGGTTTGCTTCAAATTTCGGTTCGCAGTTTTCGTTCTGTGACAGGATTTCTGTCATTGATTTAAAAACAAAATTCAGATTATTCATTGATTTCTGTTACTTCTTCTTTTTTCACTATAGTTTCAGGTAAAAGCGCATTTACAGATGCAATGGCAACTTCTATCATATCGTCATCCGGTTCGTTGGTTGTCAGTCGCTGGAACCACAGACCAGGGGCAGCCAGCAGTTTCGTACAGGCGTTTGTGTGGCGGCCTGTGAAGCGCAGGATTTCATAGGAAATACCTACAACAACCGGCAGGAAAATCACCTTCATCAGTGCGCGGTTCAGAGTGCCTTTCCACGGAACAAATGAAAACACAATGATGCTTACAATAAGTATGATAAACATAAAGCTTGTACCGCAGCGTGGGTGGAAACGGCTGTGTTTGCGCACATTTTCCACCGTGAGAGGCTGCCCTGCTTCATAGCAGGCTATGGTTTTGTGCTCTGCGCCGTGGTAGCAGAACACACGTCTGATTTCTTCCATTTTGGAAACCAGCCACAGGTACAGCACAAAAATTGCCAGTTTTGATGCGCCTTCCACAACAGTTTTCAAACCGCCCAGCGGAATGATTTTATCCAGCAAACCTGCAATTGTAGTAGGCAGCACCATAAACAGCACCAGAGCCAGTGCACTGCCCAGCACGCCTGCAATCATTGCTATTATTTCTCCGCTTTTTTCGCCAAAGTGCTTTTTCACCCAGCGGTCAAAGGCATCTTCTTCATATTCGCCATCCATTGCAATTTCTGCAGAATGCATAATGCATTTGTAACCTGTCATAAGGCTGTCAAAAAAGTTCATTATACCTCTTAACACAGGTATTTTCTGGAATTTTACTTTGTTGTTGTCAAAAATCTGCACATCAATGCCGCCATCCGGCTTGCGCACTGCAATTGAATATTTGTCAGGAGCTTTCATCATAATTCCCTCAATAAGTGCCTGACCGCCTATTGATACAATTTTATCTGCCATTACTGTCCTTTCATAGAGCGTATGGTGTGAAGTGTAAAACTCATTTTTGTATATACACCATACTCGCTTTCAACTCTGAATTCGCCGCCGTGGGCGGTAATTATTTCTTTTACAAGGGCAAGGCCTATGCCGCTGCCGCGTTTTGCACCTTTGCCTTTGTAGAATTTCTGGGTAACTTTTTCAATATCTTCCCGGTGAATCCCCTTGCCGTTATCCTGTACGGAAACCGTGACAAGGTTATTTTTTTTGTCATTGTCTATAATAATATCTATTTTTCCACCCTGTGGGGTATATTTTATCGCATTGTCCAACAGGTTTACCATAACCTGCTTCAGACGGGATTTATCGCCATATACGGGGATAATATCCTCTGTTTCCGTGTAATTCAGGGAAATACCATTCTGCACACAGCGGGGAGTAAACATAATAGCCACTTCCTCCACCTCTGCAAAAAGGTCCATCTTCTCTTTTGTGAATTTCATATCTGAATTCTGCAGACGGGAGAAATCCAGCAGGTTTTCCACCATTGAATACAGACGCTCTGTTTCGTTGAGGATAACCCGTGTGCCCTTTTCCACAGTGGATGGGTCTGTGCTGTGGCTCATAGTCTCTGCCCACCCCTTGATGGCTGTAAGAGGGGTTCGCAGTTCGTGGGAAACAGACGAAATAAACTCATTTTTAATTTCATCACTGCGGCCAAGTTCCTCTGCCATATTGTTTATGGTGTCACACAGCTGGCCTATTTCATCGTCGTAATTGTTGTCAATACGCACGCTGAACTCGCCTTTTGAAATCTGTGCAGCAGTGGCTTCTATATCCCTGATAGGGTAAACAATACTGCGCACAAAATACATACCTGACATAACGCTGAAAGCGATTATAGCCATAAACATTATAGCCGCAAAGCCTGCCATAATATTTATTTCACCATCCACCTTTTCCAGACTGGTAACAAGGCGGATAGCATATATGTTTGACATTGCCGGCTGGATGATACAGGTGGCTGTAAGCACCTTTTCACCCATTTCTGTGCGGTAAACATTGGTGGCAATGCCGTCCGGGGCAGACCGTGCTTTGATAATATCCTGCCTGTGCATATCATCGCTTGGCATAAAGCCGGTGGAGGTGGCCAGGATATTGCCGTTTGTACCGATAAACATAAATTCAAATTTATCTTTTTCGGTAAACTGTTCACTCATACGGTACAGCATCTGTGTGCGTTCGCTGTCAGACAGACGGGAGGACGCAGTAAGCGTACCGTTTATGGTATTAATCCTACCCAGAATGGCATTTTCTGCGGCGGAATAATAGGAATTGCGCACAAAAACCATAAGAAAGCAAGCCGCCAGCGTCAGAACGACTATAGTGGTGGCCAGACTGCCTTTTATCCATCTTTTTGTGATACTGCTGTTATTCATATACTTTCTCTGTCTGCTTTAAACGCTCCAGCGGTAGCCGTAACCCCATACAGTCACTATATACTGTGGGTTGGAAGCGTCTTCTTCTATCTTCATTCTCAGGCGGCGGATGTTTACATCCACAATTTTTATATCGCCGTAATAATTTTCGCCCCATACACCTTCAAGGATTTTTTCCCTGATGAGTGCAATGCCTTCATTGCGGAAAAACAGTTCCATAATGTTGAATTCCACACTTGTCAGGTCTATAACCTGGTCATTTTTCTGCAGGATTCGGCTGCGCAGATTAAGTGTGAACGGGCCGGAAACCAGCACATCTTCAGAGGACTGTGGTTTTTCTTCCTTTTTCAGCCTGCGCATAAGGGCAGAAATTCTGGCCAGCAGTTCATTTACACCAAAAGGCTTGGTGATATAGTCATCTGCGCCTACAGACAGGGACACAACCTTGTCCTGCTCCTGGCTTTTGGCAGACAGCATAATAATGCCCAATGTATCGGACTGTCTGCGCAGATATTCGCACAGGGAAATGCCGTTCATCCCCGGCAGCATAATATCCAGCAGGGCTATGTCAAAGTCATTTTCCCTGCTGTCCCATAAAATCTGGGCCTGCTCTGCACTGGACCGGCGTGTTACGCTGTGACCTGCCATAGTAAGATTCAGCTCTATAACTTCGCCTATATTTTCTTCGTCTTCAACAACTAAAATTCTTGCCATAAATATTCTCCTATTTCATATTCATAATGCTGGAGGTAATGTAGTCTCGCTGGTCCCGGCTTACTTCCGGTGCAAAGGTGATTTTCACCTGCTGTGTGGCTGCGTTTACAATTGTCCGGTTAGGGCCTGATACTTCGTTGTGACCTGCTGACAGCAGCTGACATTCCATAATCTGATAGCCGTCTGTAATTCTGGAAACATACCAGGTATTATCATCATCGCCATAATCAAGTATAAGCAGATTCTGCCAGGAATCTGGCAACGGAAAAAACAGACCGGATTCAGCTTCACAGAAGCCATAGTATTTTCTTACAGGTTTCTGTGTAAGGAAGGTTGTCCATTCCATAAATTTCAGATTTTCCGGCATCCGCAAATCTGAAATAATTACAGTAGGGGTTTCAAGATAGCCATCACCGTCCACATCCATGCTTGTCAGATTGTATTCATACACCCATTTTTTCTGCACCACATCCGGTGACATGATGGTGTGCAGATTATTGTCTTCAAAATACATCCGCTGTGTATATACACGATTATAAACATCTGTATAATCTATGACCACAGCATTTCTGTCAGAAAAATCATTTCTGCTGAACGCAATGCCGGTTACTCTGGCGTTTGGCACTGCAATCTGCCGCAGGGCCAGTTCTCCAAGCAGGGAACTGCCGTGGGAGCTGAGAACACGCACCTGTGTGCGCTGGTTGTCCGCGTTGATGCCTGCAATTACAATATCTGTAATATTATCCCCTGTTACATCCTGTACCATAAAATCCTGACAGGTCTGTGTCTGGACCTGAAATGTTTTGTCGTCTGAAAGGGAATATACCGACATCAGCTTCTCACTGCTGTCAGAAAAGGTGTAGCCTGCAATAATCTGTTTGTTTTCAGACCGGTCCAGTCTGGCGAATATTATTTTGTGTATTTCACTGCCATAGCCTTCTGCATCATACAGTATCTGCCAGCCGCCCTCTGTCTGGGACAGCACGGCAATTCTCACATTGCCGCCTTTGTTAGGGGCACTGTACAGTACAACAGCCTCCTGGTTGCCGTCCGATGCCAAGTCCACAATCTGTACCGGGGATATGTTGCTGCCCTGCTTTGGATATTTCAGGATTATATCTTCTCCAAGATGTTCTGTAATACACTGCACTATTTCGCTTTCACGCTGCGAAAGCTTTGGCGAGGACAGCAGATTTATTATATTGTCTTTGTCTGCAATGCCGCTGCAGCCTGTCAGTATAAGCATTGCCATAATCAAAGCAAGTAATTTTTTCATAAACAATCCTTTATTGTAAAAAAGCATATATATTTTATTTTATCACTAAAAGACAAATAATCCAATACTCATTGCAATTATTCCTGTTATTATACCACATAAAGTGTGTTTAATATTTGATAGTCTTACAGAATCAGGAATAAGTTCACAGATTGCCGCCTGGCACATAATTCCTGCAATAACAGGCATAAGGCCGTTGAGAAAATGCACTGTGACCAGATTTCGCAGCACAAAATAAGCCAGCAAACCGCCCAAAGGTTCAGACATACCTGCCATAAAAGCCTGCATAAAGGCTTTCTTCCTGCTGGAGGTAACATACAGTACCGGGGCAGCTATAGACATACCCTCCGGCAGGTTATGCAACGCCACAGCCAGCGCCATCCTGATTCCGGATGAAATATTTTCCGCAGAGGAAAACATGGTCAGCATACCTTCCGGCAGATTGTGTATAACCATTACCAGTGTGGTCAGCAGTGCCATACGGCGTGCAGATGCAGTTGATATATCCTTGTCGCTGATTGCCGGGACAGCCAGCTGTGAAATAGCCATACCTGCCACCCAGCCACAGACAAAAAGTGACGTCACCGCTTTGAAAGCATTCAGACTGTTCATATATACAAAATATCTGCCAAAACTTTCCGGCAGCAGGTCCAGCAGTGACATCGCCAGCATTACCCCTGCGGCGAATCCCTGTGCCAGAGCCATCTTTTCAGTTGTGATTTTATGAGATATGACAAGCAGAGCACCCAATGCAGTGGACAACCCTGCAAGAGTACAAACGATAACAGAATGCAGCATAATAAACCTCGTGTAATAAAATTGTTTATATAATTATATGAGGAATAGTGGAAAATTATAGTTTATTGCACATACGATGCGATAAATGCGTAGGTGACGGCATTCTGGACGTCCCGTTGTATAATAGTAATATTATTGTTTTGAATAAATAGCGTAGGGGCGACTATTAGTCACCCGTTGTTTAGCGCATATCAATGTACTAAACTATAATTTACCACACAAAAACAGCTATGGTTTCCCATAGCTGCTTTTATTTACTGTTTCTTAGGCAGATTGATACTGTTTACTTTTCCTACAATATAATCTTTGATGTCGCTTGCATCCGGCAGCTGTGGCAGATTTATCATATTTCTGCCCAGAGCTTTTACCAGTTCTTTTGCCACTGATTTCATTTTTTCAGCAGTGTCAGGCTCTATGCTTTTAAATGTACTTATAATAGTATCTATTTCCTTTACCGCCATTGCTGGCCACTCTGTAAAACTGGAAACCCCTGGAGATGCAATTACCCTGAAAATGGTGTCTATAAACAGTTCTCTGTCTTCCGCAGTAAGTGTATTCATCAGGTCATACATAGCAAACACTATCTTGTTTGCACCGGCATTCAGTGTGTCAGAATAGATAAAATCATCGCCTGTGATTTCCCATGAGAACGGGTCGTGCTGCATAATACCCATACGGTCGCTTCTGACCACATCGTGGTCACCGCTGCTGAATATAAGACCAAACAGTGAGGCCTGTGGTACAGTGGTCTGCACCTTGTCTGAAACATCTTTATAATCCGGCAACCGCTGTATATCGATTGAAAGGCCGGGACCGTCGTGATTGAAAATAGTTATTATTCTATCCTGCAGTTGCTGTGGTGCAAATGCACCTGCAAACAAAGCCAGATTGCCACCTTTTGAATGACCGCCTATGTAAATATCTCCGCCCAGGCGTGATGCAACAATTTCCAGATAATGCACTGCAGAAATATGCCCCGGAATAACCGACTGGAAGAACATATTGAAATCCTCTTTCCATCCCACAATTGTGGAATCTGTGCCGCGGTATGCCACATAGATGTGACCTGACGGCAATATAAATGTGACTGCGCAGAACTGTTTTTCCTGTTCTTCATCAATGTTGTCGATGAAATAATTTGCTTTTATATCCCTGTAGCGCGGACTGCAGCACACAGCGTTCAGCAGTTTGCGGTTGCTTTTTGCATCGCGCACATCATCCATAATATCTGAAAAAAATTCTGCTTTATACAGATCCGCAATTCTCACAGGGGCATCATCTTCTTCCACAAGAGGTACAATATACCCCAGATTCATATAAATCAGCTGGGACAGCAGCAGTGAGTCCACCGGACCAAAAGGTACCTGGTCAAAAGTTGCCATCTGGTTTTCAGCATATTCTATAATGGAAATACTTTTCTCTTTTTTTGCAAATGGAAAATCATTTGCCTGTAAAGTATTTTCTGTGTTTTTCAGTTGTTCAGTACTCATAATTTACTCTGTACCCCCGCATCAAACAAGCTTTTTGGATTGTGACGTGCCACGCTGAGCGCCAGACCTATGGCACAGTAAGTAACAATTACACTGGTGCCCCCTGCTGAAAACAGCGGCAAAGTGATGCCGATAACAGGCAACAGTGATACATTCATCCCTATATTTATAAATGTCTGTGCCATAAGCATACCAAAGATGCCCACACAGATAAATGTACCGCGGCCGTCAGCGCTGCGGCGTGCAATTCCAAGAATGCGCAGCCACAGGAAAACTATAAGGAGCAGTACAGCAACTGTACCTACAAACCCCAGACTTTCTGCAATAAATGAAAACATAAAGTCATTGTATGCCAGCGGTGTGGAATTGTGATTGTCCACCATAAAGCCTTTGCCAAAGATTCTGCCGGAGCCTATGGAAATCCTACCCATATTCTGCTGCCACATAACTGATGCATATTCATCAGGGTAAAACAGACCCAGAATACGATTTTTCTGATAGGTGTCAATCAAATCCAAGCTCCACCGCAACGGAAATCCTATGCCCACGGCAGCAAAGCACAGGGCGATAATCTTGGTGCTGATACCTGCCACAAAAAACATACAGGCTATCATAATGGCATAGATAATCAGTGTGCCCATATCTTTTTGTATAGCAACAAAAGCCAACGGTACACAGGCAACGCCTATAAGTTTTATGATAACTTTTATCTCATCAATATTGTTTCTGTATTTTTCAAAGAAATAGGATAAGGTGAGAATTGTGCTGATTTTCAGCACTTCACTTGGCTGTATGGTAAGACCAAAAGGTAACTGAATCCAGGCCTTGTTTGTAGTCCCCTCCGGTGCAAAGCCTATAAACATACACAGAATCATAAGCCCGATACAGGCCGCCAGATGGAATTTCCACAGTTCACACAGTTCCTTGTAATCCACAAAGGAAATTACAACCGCCAGCACTATGCCGATAACACTGGCTACCCGCTGTACAATTACCGGGCGCACGGTTTCCAGCAGATTCATATGCATAAAAATTGAATACATAGAGAAAACAGACAGCGCACTGCAAGTGGCGCATATGGCAATAAACACCATATCTGTTTCTTTGATAATCTGTTTTAATCTGTTCAAAATAATTCTCCGTCTATATAAATATATTGAAAATCTCTGTTTTTCATAAGTATACCATAAAAATTCTTAATATTGTATTAAATATTGTACTTTAATACTTGAAATTTTTGTGATATGATAATTAGAGATATTGATTATAACATATTTTATGGAGATGTAAATTGAAAAGTTTTATCACAAATTCAAAAGAGGAGACAATCGCCCTGGCTGAAAAGCTGGCAGGCTGTCTTGAAAACCACGATATAATCTTTTACATTGGCGGTCTGGGTATGGGCAAAACAGCCTTTACACAGGGGCTGTGCAATGGTCTGGGCATAGATGCTGATGTGACCAGCCCTACCTTTGCAATTGTAAACGAATACAGCGGCAGTCCGCTGAGTGTATTCCATTTTGATATGTACAGAATTGAAAACGAGGACCAGCTGTTCAACATAGGCTTTGACGATTATCTGGACTATGACGGTGTGCTGGCCATTGAATGGAGCGAAAATATAGCTGACTTTTTCAGCGAAAACAACATCACTGTCACCTTTGAAAAGCTGGGTGAAACAGTGAGAAAAATCACTATAGAAGGGATGGATTGCAATTGGTAATTCTTGGGGTTGACTGTTCTTCAAAACAGAGCAGTGTGTGCATTATGAAGGATGACAGGGTGATTTTCACCGCTGTACAGGCAACAAACACCACCCATTCACAGAATTTCCTGCCTATGATACAGGGCGCGCTGACTGTGTGCAGTATGACACCAAAGGATATAGACCTGTATGCTGTGACACTGGGTCCCGGCTCTTTCACAGGGCTGCGCATAGGTCTGGCCGCCATAAAAGGGATGGCCAGCGCTGCAAACACAGCCTGTGTGGGTGTATCCAGTCTGAAAGCACTGGCAAAAAGCGTGGACCTGAAAGGTATTGTGGTACCTGCATTTGACGCCCGCAGAAAACAGGTATACGCCTGTGTGATGGATGGCGATAATGTGATTTGTGATGATTTCTGCCGGGATGTAAGCATTCTGGAAAAATATATAAAAGAAGCCGGTAAAGAGGTGTATTTTGTTGGCGACGGCAAAACTTTGTGCTATAATACATACAGTGGCTATGATAATGTGAAAGAAAACAGTATCGATATGCCGTGTATAGCACTGGGGGCCTGTCTGCTGGCAAAAGCTGAATACGAAGCCGGCAAGGCACAGACTCATTTTGAACTGAGCCCAAGCTATTTAAGATTGTCCCAGGCAGAAAGAGAATTAAAAGAAAAAACGGAGGCACAGCAATGATTGTTTTAGCAGCTGACCATGGCGGTTATTTATTGAAAGAAGAAGTTAAAAAACACTTGGACGCAAAAGGTGTGGAATACGTTGACGTTGGCACACACAACGGCGAAAGCGTAGACTATCCTGATATGGCCAAACTGGCTTGTGAAAAAATCCAGAGCGGTGAAGCAGAAAAAGGTCTGATTTTCTGTGGCACAGGCGTAGGTATTTCCATTGCCGCAAACAAAATGAAAGGCATCAGATGCTGTGTATG
>CAZYSS010000065.1:9908-11417 GCA_964649845.1 uncultured Oscillospiraceae bacterium | reverse complement strand
GTCACGCAGACCAGCAGGTACGTGGTGCAGTAGTTCTGCCACACGGTACAGGTAAAAACGTAAAAGTTCTCGCTATCGTTAAAGGCGACAACGAAAAAGCAGCTCTGGAAGCAGGCGCAGACCTGGTAGGTGCTGAAGATATGGTAGCAAAAATCCAGAACGAAGGTTTTATGGATTTTGACGTTCTTATCACTTCACCTGATATGATGGGTCTTGTTGGCCGTCTGGGTAGAATCCTTGGTCCTCGTGGCCTGATGCCAAACCCAAAAGCTGGCACAGTTACACCAAACATCGCTCAGGCTGTTAAAGAAGCTAAAGCAGGTAAAATCGAATACCGTCTGGACAAAGCAAACATCATCCATGTTCCAGTAGGTAAAGCTTCCTTCGGCACAGAAAAACTGGCTGAAAACATCAACACAGTTATGGACGCTGTAGTTAAAGCTAAACCAGCAGCAGCAAAAGGTCAGTACATCCGTTCTGTATCTATCGCTACAACAATGGGTCCTGGCGTAAAACTCAACAACGCAAAATTCGGCGGCTAATTAATTTTTAAGTTCCGTCAATTTAACAGTTGACAAAATTAGTACAATAGTATATAATAATAAAGCTGTTTTAAGACAGCAGGTGCTTTGCATAAAGGGTTTTCCCGCCTGCCGAGAACGGAGCTATAAATAGTTAGTATTTACAGGCTTGTTTTCGTGCGCGGAAACAAGCCTTTTATGTTTGGCAGAATTTAAACTTACAACCTCTTTTTTCAGATGAGAAAAAGGTATTATGTTTTTTAAAAATAATAAGGAGAGGTGACAACATTGGCAAGCGCAAAAATCTTGGCCCAGAAACAGGGCTATGTAGCAGATCTGAAAGCTAAACTGGACGCTTCACAGGGTGGTGTTGTTTTCAACTACGGTGGTATCACTGTTGCTGAAGATACAAAACTCCGTAAAGAACTCAGAGAAGCTGGTGTAACATACGAAGTTGTTAAAAACACACTTCTGAAAATCGCTATCAAAGATACAGACCTGGAAGGTATGTCTTCTGCACTGGAAGGCACAACAGCTCTGGCTATCGCAGGCAGCGAAGACCCACTGGCAGCAGCAAGAATTCTGCACAAATTTGCTGAAGCTTCAAAAGGCAAATTTGAAATCAAAACAGGTTACATGGATGGCGAAGTTCTTGACGTAGATGGTATCAAGAAACTGGCTACTCTGCCTAACAGAGAAGGCCTTCTCTCTATGCTTCTTTCCGCACTTACTGGCAACCTCAGTGGTCTGGCACGTGCACTGGATGCAGTTAAAACTAAAAAAGAAGGCGAAGGCGAAGTTGCTTAATTTGCAACCCGCACACATCTAATTAAAGATTATTAACGGAGGAAATTTACAATGGCAAGCGAAAAAATCGTAAAATTTGTTGAAGAAATTAAAACTCTTACAGTTCTCGAACTGGCTGAACTCGTATCAGCTATCGAAGAAGAATTCGGTGTTACAGCAGCAGCTCCAGTAGTTATGGCTG
>CAZYSS010000065.1:0-9898 GCA_964649845.1 uncultured Oscillospiraceae bacterium | reverse complement strand
GCAGCTGAAGAAAAAACAGAATTCGACGTAGTTCTGGTTGAAGCAGGCGCTTCCAAAATGGGCGTTATCAAAGTTGTTAAAGAACTCACAGGTCTTGGTCTGAAAGAATCCAAAGAACTGGTTGACAACTGTCCAAAAACACTGAAAGAAGCTGTTTCTAAAGCAGATGCAGACGCAATGAAAGAAAAACTCGAAGCAGCTGGCGCTAAAGTTGAACTGAAATAATTCATCTTTTCGTAAGTAAATTACAGGACACCGCAAGGTGTCCTGTTTTTTTGTTTGTAATGATTTTATGAGATTCAACAGGTGGCTGCAAATTCCCGGCAATATGATAATATTCCCACTAATCCACGGAGGCGGGCGCTTTCAGCTGTCCATAAATAACAATCAAATCAGCATTTTCAGCTGTCCCATCAGCGGACAACCACAGGTTGCCCCTACGAAGTATGATATATCATCCGACTGCGTAGGGGCGGTTATTAACCGCCCGTGGAGTAACCATAAACCTACCACACTGTTCATCACCCTGGAAATATACTTTCTATGCAGCGACATCTCCCCGTTTTGCGGCTACCCTGTCCATAGTTTCCAGCATATTTGTTGCAAAAATGCCATAGCCTTTGTCCACTTGGTTTACAAACACGTGGGTTACTGCCCCTACCAGTTTGCCGTTTTGCACAATAGGACTGCCGCTGAAGCCTGCTACTATACCTCCTGTCAATGCCAGCAGGCGGCTGTCAGTCACTCGGATAACCATATTTTTGTTCCGGTCGGTTGAAGTGAGATTGATTTTTTCAATTTCGATTTCATATTTCTGTGGCTGTGTGCCTGTGATTGTGGTAAGAATATATGCTTTTCCTGTCTGTATTTCCGATGGAGTTGCCACCGGCATCAGATTGTCATTGTCCATAGAATATGCTCTGCCGTAAACACCGGTGGAGCCGTTGTACAATATTTTACCACTGGCAACAGTGGTCATAAATGTGCCTTTCAGCTGTCCGGCAGAGCCGTTTTTGCTCTTTATAATGCCGGTGATTTTGACAGGTACTATCTCGCCGGACAAAAGGCGCAGCTCTTGCTGTGTATCTACGTCCTTTATCCCGTGACCGAGGCCGGAAAAGTAGCCCAGCCGAGGCTCGTAAAATGTCATTGTGCCTATGCCTGCACCGGAGTCCCTCACCCACATTCCAGTGCGGTAGGTATCTGTGTTCACATCCTTTATCGCAATCAGCAGCGCGGTGTGTTCGCTTTCATCTCTGATAAATGTCACTTTGATGGGATTATTTTCGCTTTTTTCGATAATGCGTTCCACGTCTTCGTTGGTCTGTGTTTCCTTGCCGTTCATATGTGTGATTATGTCCCCAAGTTTAAGCCCGGCGGTTTTTGCCGGGTTTTTATAGCCTGACTCACACAGAATGTCGGAAAAGCCTACCACCATCACCCCGTCACAGAACATTTTTATTCCAAAGGGCTTACCGGATACGTTTACATATCTCTGGTCAGTCTGTGTGACGGCCACTTCCTTTATGGGGAAAAGTCCCAGAAGATTGGCTTTGTAGTAAAGCGGGCTGACTGATGTGCTCATCTGCCTGCCGGATGCAGTATTTCCCACAGGCTTCATTGTGACTATAGGCAGCGATTCAATATACACGGGTTCACCATAATTTATATTTATAACCCCGGGAATTTTTTCCGCCGTATATATGCACAGACCGGAAAAAAGTGCCAGGGTAAGCAAAGATACTTTTATAATCTTTTTATACATCAATATTCCTCCAGACTATAAGCTATTATGGCCTGAAAGAGAAATATTATAAGTAAAAGCCAAAGAGCTGCCAGAAAAATTCCGGCAGCCCTTTGGCTTTGAGATATATGAATAAAGGAAAAGGTAATTTTATATGCACATAAAGTGCTGAAAAGCTGTATATACAGCTGATTATGCTTTTTCTTCTGTTTTTTCTTCTTTTCTAATAGAGTCACGTAGTTTGTTGATGAACTTTACCATTGTGAATACAACAATTGCAATCAGCAGGAAGTCCACAACGTTCTGAATAAATGAACCGTATCTGATGGCTACTTCTGCAACTTCTTCTGTGGCAGGAGTGATAACAAATTTTAGTTCAGAAAAGTTTACGCCACCTGTAATAACGCTCAGTGCAGGCATAAACACATCGTTTACCAGGCTGTTTACAATTTTTGTAAACGCAGAACCAACGATAACACCAACTGCCATATCCAGCACATTGCCGCGTGAAATAAATTCCTTGAATTCCCGGATAAATCCTTTTTTCTCCATAATAAATCCCCTTTTACAATATTTAAGTATAGTTTATCAGGTTTCTGAAAGGTCACCCAGGTTGGAGTATATCCTGTCCAGTGTTTCCACCATAAGCATAACACTTTCAGGTTCAATTTTGCTGAAAACTCCGTCCACAATCTGTCCGCCCCACTGTGTTACTTCCTTGCAGATTGTCACAGCTTCTTCGGAAAGGCTGAGACGTATAACGCGCTTGTCCTTTTCGTCTGTTTCTGCTTTCAGCAGACCTTTTTTCAGCAGGCTGTCTACATAACGACTTATCATACCTTTGGTAATGCCCAATTCACGGCGGAGCATATTGGCTGTGTCCAGTTCAGGATACCAGTACAGCATTGACAAAAGAGCAACTTCGTTGGCGGCCAATCCATAGCGTTCGCCCCGCAGGTTGAAACCTTTTTTGTACTGCCAGGATATCTTGCTTATCAGAGATAACCGGTCTGCACCAGCTTTGCGAAAATTGAAATTCTGCATACTATCGTTGTTTTTCATCAGCAGCTCCATTTCGGTTTATATGTAAACCTTTATAATATAATAAACCATACCAATTATTTAGTCAAGTAAAACCAAAGCAGTTTTACCAATCTATATATCTATAATATTATAAATAATCCTGATTGATTTTACAACACTTAATTGTGAAAAATCAATTATTTATACTGATTTGCACATTTAAATTTCACAAAAAAATACCGGATATTCATACAGCCATCACATTGATGTATTATAATATAATTGTATAGAGAGGCTGAAGCGGTAAACAGCTTTTCTGTACATGACCGTACAGCACAGCGGTCAGATATTTTTCATGCTGCGCCCGCAACTCCTGGGCGCACTCCTCTGAAAACAAATATAAGCGGGAAAACAGCACATCTCTGGATGTGCTGTTTTCCTTTGGGCAGCTTGTAGTTTATATGCAGATTTGTTATGGAGGGCAACTTTGCTGCCAAGCGCGTGATAAAGTCCATCTCTGCGGGTCAGCCAAAACGGTATTGACCGTTCTAAAAACGGGCGGCTGATAGCCATCCTTACGCGGAAAAACAATTTATCCACCAATCGTAGGGGGAGACGTTTCGCCTCCCGCGGGCGACCATAGTAAGCGTAGCGCCGGAATGGTTTTCTGCGCAGCAGAAAAAAGCGAGCGCATCCAGAGAGCGTAGTGGTACCCTTGCAGAATTGCATCAACATACAAACTTAATCGTTTTTTTATGGGCTATATGGGCACGTGTGCCCTGAAAGGATATCGTTCTCTACATAATTTGTTAAAGTTACACATTTTGCGTATATATCACGGGCAGTTCGTGAACCGCCCCTTTGCAGTGGGTGGTTTTACATCAGATTCATCGTATACCTCCGTCATATTGTTTGTGACTGGGATTCTTCAGCGGTTTCACCGCTTTAGAATGACAGAGTAGCAGGATTGAGGAAATTCAAAGGACGGCAGTTTTTAGTTAACTTTCCTGTTTCAAATTCTTTTCTTGCACTTGTAAAATATGCAAAATAATACTATAATATATAAGTTAAGACTTTGTAAAAATAAAGAGGAAAAAATCGATTTGAACAGTAAATATAAATTCCTGCTTTCGAACACCGGATTGTTTTTTATCAGCACTTTCAGCAGTAAATTTCTTGTTTTCCTGTTGATGCCGATATACACTGCGGTGCTGTCACCGGATGAATTCAACACAGTTGACCTGATTACCCAGACAGCAAACCTGCTTATTCCGATGGTTTCCCTGGGTATCCCAAACAGCATTATCCGTTTTGGTCTGGATAAAAAATATTCCAAGCGCGGCGTGTTCACAGTGGCAGCTCTCACATATATGCTTGGCTTTATGATACTGCTTGCTTTTTATCCGGCTATTGTAAAAATCACATTTATCGGGCAGTATGTACGCTACCTGTACCTGTATCTGCTGTGCAGCTGTATGCGCACTCTGGTGCAGCAGTTTACACGTGCCCGCACACTTACACGCCTTTACGCTGTGGACGGCATTATGGCCACAGTAAGCACCCTGTTCTTTGTTTACCTGTATCTGGTAAAATTGAATATGGGGGCTATGGGTTACATCCTGGCTACAATCACTGCAGACTTTATCAGTTTTTTGTTCCTGTCAGTTATCAGCGGCTGCTGGAAAAGTTTTTCACTTGCTGCTGCAGACAAAAAACTGGCAAAAGAAATGCTTGGTTACTGTCTGCCACTGATTCCTACCGGGGTATTCTGGTGGATTACCAACGTATCTGACCACTATCTGGTTACAGCTATGGTGTCTGCTGCTGCAGGCGGTATATATGCCATCAGCTATAAAATCCCGTCAATTGTAAACCTGTTTTCCACCGTGTTTACAGAAGCCTGGCAAATTTCTGCAGTAAAAGAGGGGCAGAACGAACATCCAGAAAAGTTTTTCACCACAGTTTTCAAAGCCTATCAGGGGATTATGTTTATGGCAGGTGCAGGTCTTATTCTGCTGTGCCGCCCGCTGGTCAGCTTTATGGTGGCGGCTGAATACTATGAATCCTGGCGCTTTATCCCTGTGCTGATTCTTGCCACCATATTTTCCAGCTTTTCAGGCTTCCTTTCCAGTATTTATATGGTGCAGAAAAACGGCAAATCAAATCTGCTTACTATGATGACAGGTGCGCTTTCCAATATTGGTATGAACCTGCTGCTTATCCCGAAATGGGGGGCACAGGGCGCTGCAATTGCCACCTTCCTGAGCTATCTGCTGGTGTTTGTGATGCGCGCAGTGGGTACGAGCAAATTTATCAGAATCAACTTTTCGCCATTGTTTATGGCGGTGAATGTGGGACTTATCAGTCTGCTGGCCTGGATTATGGTTAATGAGGTGAAATACTGGATAGTGCTTTCAGTGGTGCTTACAATGATTATCTGCGGTTTCAACTTTATGCCGCTGTTCAGTTTTGCAAAAAACCTGCTGAAGTCCTTGCTGAAAAAGAGAAAGAAAGCATAGACACAATTGAAAATGTAAAATTTCCGTGATAATTTGCCCCGACAGATTACTTTGTCGGGGCAAAAGTTATATAATAGGAATATAGATATATCGTAATATAAGGAGAATATTATGCAATTACAGTTTGTAGGTGCCACACACGGTGTTACAGGCTCTGCCCATCTGGTTAAAGCCTGTGGTAAAAATATTCTTGTGGACTGGGGTATGCGCCAGGGCAGAGAAGAGGACATCAGCTATGATATGCCGATTCCTGTGAATGAAATTGACGCGGTGCTGGTTACCCATGCTCACATTGACCACACAGGCTACCTGCCGCTGCTGGTAAAGGGTGGATTCAAGGGCAAGATATGGGGTACCAGTGCCACAGTGGACCTGTGCCACATTATGCTTATGGACTCTGCGCATATACAGGAATCAGAGGCTGAATGGCAGAACAGAAAAAACCAGAGAAGCGGCAAACCGGAAGTGAAGCCGCTGTACACCAGTGATGACGCACAGGCTACCCTGCGTATGCTGCGAGGAGTGGAATATCAGGAGATTGTCGAAGTTGTACCGGGGATTACAGCCGTATTTCACGATGTGGGTCATCTTATCGGTTCTGCCGCCATCGAACTGAAAATAGAAGAAAAGGGCGTAAAAAGAACTGTGGTGTTTTCCGGTGACGTAGGCAACATCAACCAGCCGCTTATCAAGGACCCGCAGTTTATAAAATATGCAGACTATATCGTGTGCGAAAGCACCTATGGTGACCGTCTGCACGAAGTGGTAAAGGACTACCGCGTAAAGCTGGCCCAGGTTATTGAAGAAACTTTTGACCGCGGCGGCAATGTGGTTATTCCTGCTTTTGCCGTTGGCAGAACACAGGAACTTCTGTATTTTATCCGCGATATTATTGCCAGGGATATGGTGAAAGGCCGCAAAATACCTGTTTACATCGACAGTCCTATGGCCATTGAAACCGTAAAGGTTTTTGATGACAATATCTATGGCTATTTTGATGAGGAAGCTATGGCCAAAGTAAAAGACGGCATAGACCCTATCAATTTCCCTACCCTGAAAACAGCTGTAACCAGTGATGAAAGCAAAATGATAAACTTTGACAAAAATCCAAAGGTTATTATCTCTGCCAGCGGTATGTGTGATGCAGGCCGTATACGCCACCATCTCAAGCACAACCTGTGGCGTGCAGACAGCACAATTGTGTTTGTGGGCTATCAGGCAGAAGGCTCTCTGGGTCGCCGTCTGCTGGATGGTGTGGATAAGGTGAAACTGTTTGGCGAAACCATTGAGGTGAACGCAAAGATCATCAGGCTGGACGGCATCAGCGGTCACGCAGACCAGGCAGGTCTTATACGCTGGCTGAAAGGTTTTGAAAACACACCGCAGAAGATTTTCCTTGTTCACGGCGAGCCGGATGTGTTCCCGGTGTTTGAAGAAAAAATCCGTCAGGAACTGGGATGGGAGGCATATTCACCTTATTACACAGATGTGTTTGACCTTGAAACAGGCCGTCAGCTTTATGTGGCGCCAAAAACAGTTGTGGCAAAACCAAGACAGCAGACAGGAATTTCCAAAGTTTATGCAGCTCTGCTTAAAGCTCTGGACCGACTTACTGCAGTTATCAAAAAAGCCTCCGGCTATCCTAACGATGACCTGAAACAGGCCACAAAGGCTATAGAAGCAATATGTGAAAAACTGGAAAGGTAAAATAAAAACGGACTGCGGTGCAGTCCGTTTTCTTTCGAAAAATATTTTAGAAGGGGAATTATATAGCTAATTAATCAATCTGTTCTCTGTGATTTTCATTTTATATTATTTTTCTGGAAAATCAATAGTTTCAGATAAAAGTTTACCGGTTGTTAATCAATCGTTAATAATTTTCAAACTTCTATCACAGAATTGCAGGTCTTATTCCCGGTCTCTGTCAAACACGATTTCGTCTTTGTAGCCGTTGGCTGTGTTTGTGCGTTCCACGATTTTTTCTATTTCTTCATTTTCGTCATAATATGTGCTGATAGTGACAAAACGGCCGTTTTCATCTTCGGTATATTCGTGCATCAGGTAGACTGTATCATCAGCACGGTGGAATAATGTAAAATCTCCCAGTTCTTCATCGTAGAGGCTTTCATTCCATTCTTCTAACTGGCCGTTGTCGTCATAATACTTGTTAAGCACTTCGCGTTCGCCATCTTCTGCATACCAGCATTCAATAGCAATATGGCCGTCATTAAAAGTTGCACTATAATCGCGTACACTGTTTTTATAGGTGGTTTCTGTGCGTTTGGTTTCGTTGCCCTCTGCATCTGTTATGGTGTTTTTAATCACGTTGCCGTCAGCGTCGTATTCAAAATAATGTATTTCTGTCAGTACATCATCCCGGAAAACTTCATATTTTGTGCGCACGCCCCGGTCGTCATAATAGTGCCAGGAATAGTTGCCGTCTCCGAAATCCATTTTCTGCGGTGGATATTTTTCTTGTGCCTCTGTGCCGCCGCAGGCGGTAAACATCAGCATAAATGCCAGTGCAAGGCCTATAATTTTTTTCATAGTTGCATACTCCGTTTGTTCTTAATTAAACCAATTATAACGTATAAAAATCCTGTTTTCAACACTATTTGTGATTGCATACAATTATAATTGATTAAAAAGCATAAATGATTTGACACAATTCTATCATTATATTAAAATATAGTATTAGAGTAAATCAAGCTTTATTAAAAATTGGATTTAACATATAAAGGAGTTAAAATGTCTCTTATCAAAAAACTTTTTGGCAGCTATGAAACAAAAGAGCTGAAAAAGATTGAGCCAATTAAAAATGCAGTCCTGAAGCTGGAAAGCAAATACCGGGCTATGAGCGAGGAAGAACTGAAAAACCAGACAAACCTGCTGAAAGGCCGTCTGGCAAAAGGCGAAACCCTGGACGATATCCTGCCTGATGCATTTGCCACCTGCCGTGAAGCCGCCTGGCGCGTACTGGAAATGAAGCATTTCCCTGTGCAGATTGCCGGTGGTATTGCGCTGCACAGAAACAATATTGCAGAAATGAAAACAGGTGAAGGTAAAACACTTGTTGCCACTCTGCCTGCATACCTGAACGCCCTTACTGGTGACGGTGTGCACGTGGTTACAGTCAACGATTATCTTGCCAGCCGTGACAGCCAGTGGATGGGCAAGCTGTATAACTATCTGGGTCTGTCTGTTGGTCTGGTTGTTCACGGTATGACCAGCCGGGAAAAACGCGCCGCTTACAACTGTGACATCACATATGGTACAAACAACGAATTTGGTTTTGACTACCTGCGTGACAATATGGCACTGTACAAAAAGGATATGGTACAGCGCGGCTTCAACTACGCTATCGTGGACGAAGTTGACTCTATCCTGATTGACGAAGCCAGAACACCGCTGATTATTTCCGGTCAGGGTGACAAATCCACAGACCTGTACAAAATGGCAAACAGCTTTGCACGCGGTCTGTCCTATTTCCGTATTGCTGAACACAACAGCAAGGAAGAACTGGACGATATTGCACAGGATGTTATCGTGGACGAAAAGGCACGTCAGGCAACACTGACCAAACACGGTATTGCAAAAGCCGAAAGATATTTCAATATTGAAAACTATTCTGACGCTGAAAATATGTCCCTGGCGCACCATATCAGCCAGGCTATCCAGGCAAACTCAATTATGAAACGCGACATCGACTATGTTGTAAAAGATGGCGAAGTTATCATCGTTGACGAATTCACAGGCCGTCTTATGGAGGGCCGCCGCTATTCAGCCGGTCTGCACCAGGCTATTGAAGCCAAAGAAGGTGTAAAAATTGCCCACGAAAGCAAGACTCTGGCATCCATCACATTCCAGAACTACTTCCGTATGTACAAAAAGCTGTCAGGTATGACAGGTACAGCTTTAAGCGAAGCAGATGAATTCCTGCAGATTTACGGTCTGTCCGTAGTGGAAATCCCTACAAACAGACCTCTTGCAAGAGAAGATATGAACGACGTTGTCTACAAGACAGAACAGGGCAAGTTCAACGCTGTAATCGAAGAAGCCGCCCTGGCCCACGAAAAAGGCCAGCCTGTTCTCATCGGTACAATCTCTATCGAAAAGAGTGAACAGCTGAGCAAAATGCTGAAACGCCGTGGAATCAAACACGAAGTTCTCAACGCCAAATACCACGACAAGGAAGCTGAAATTGTAGCACAGGCAGGTCAGAAAGGCGCTGTTACAATCGCCACAAATATGGCCGGTCGTGGTACTGACATTATCCTTGGCGGTAACGCAGAGTTTATGGCCAAGAACGAAATGAGAAGAATGGGCTATGAGGAAGAAATGATTGAAGCTTCCACAGCTTTCTTCACAACAGAGGACGAAGAAATCCTCAACGCAAGAAAAGTATTTGCCCAGCTGAAAGACAAATATAAAGAACAGCTGGCGCCAAATGCAGAGGCTGTAAGAGCAGCAGGCGGTCTGCTGATTTTGGGTACTGAAAGACACGAATCCCGCCGTATCGACAACCAGCTCCGTGGCCGTGCAGGCCGTCAGGGTGACCCTGGCCGCACACGTTTCTACGTTAGTCTGGAAGACGACCTTATGCGTCTGTTCG
>CAZYSS010000064.1:11684-12065 GCA_964649845.1 uncultured Oscillospiraceae bacterium | reverse complement strand
TGCCAACGTAACTATGAGCCCATCCCCAAGAGATGGCATTGATTTCTTCCCACTGTCAGTAGACTTTGAAGAAAAAATCTACTCTGTAGGCAGAATCCCAGGCTCCTTCCTGAGAAGAGAAGGCCGTCCTGGTGAAAGCGCAGTTCTGTCCAGCCGTGTGGTTGACAGACCAATGCGTCCACTGTTCCCAAAAGATATGAGAAACGATGTTTCCATCGTTATGACAGTTATGTCAGTTGAACCTGACTGTGACCCTGAAATCGTTGGTATGCTGGGTGCTATCATCGCAACTTGCATTTCTGACGTTCCATTCAACGGCCCAATCGGCGGTATTTCTGTAGGTCTGGTAGACGGCGAAATCGTTCTGATGCCAAACGCAAA
>CAZYSS010000064.1:0-11674 GCA_964649845.1 uncultured Oscillospiraceae bacterium | reverse complement strand
TGGTTTGCAGCCGTGAAAAAGTTGTTATGATTGAAGCAGGTGCCAGCGAAGTTGATGAAACAACAATGCTGAACGCTATCAGAACAGGTCACGAAGAAATCAAAAAATTCATCGATTTCGTAGACAGCATTGTTGCAGAAATCGGCAAACCAAAATACGAATTCCAGCATATCGAAGTTGACCACGACATGTTTGAAGCTATCAAGGAATTTGCTCTGGACAAAGTAAAATTTGCTCTGGATACAGATGATAAAAATGTTCGTGAAGCAAGACTGAACCCAATCTACACAGAAGTTCACGAAAAATTTGATGAACTTTACCCAGAACAGACAGGTATGATTGACGAATGTATGTACAAACTGCAGAAATTCGTTGTTCGCCGCTGGCTGCTGGACGAAGGCAAGCGTGTTGACGGCCGTGGTATCAACGAAATCCGTCCACTGTCTGCTGAAGTTGGTCTGCTGCCAAGAGTTCACGGTTCAGGTATGTTCACCCGTGGACAGACACAGGTTCTTTCTGTTGCTACACTTGGCACAATGAAAGACGGTCAGCTGATTGATGGTCTGCAGGACATCTATGAAAAGAAATATATGCACCAGTACAACTTCCCACCATACTCTGTTGGTGAAGCACGTGCTCCAAGAAGCCCAGGCAGACGTGAAATCGGTCACGGCGCTCTGGCTGAAAGAGCTCTGGTACCTGTACTCCCATCACAGGAAGAATTCCCATACGTAATCCGTGTGGTTTCTGAAGTTCTTTCTTCCAACGGTTCTACATCACAGGCTTCTATCTGTGGTTCTACACTGGCTCTGATGGACGCTGGTGTTCCAATCAAAGCTCCTGTTGCTGGTATCTCCTGTGGTCTTATCACAGAAGGCGACCGCTGGATGACAATGCTGGATATCCAGGGTCTGGAAGACTTCCACGGCGATATGGACTTTAAAGTTGGCGGTACACACAAAGGTATCACAGCTATCCAGGTTGACATCAAGGTTGATGGTCTCACATACGAAATCATCGAAGAAGCATTTGAAAAATGCCGCAAAGCAAGACTGCATATCCTTGATGATATTATGGCTCCTGTTATTGCACAGCCAAGAGCAGAACTGTCCAAATATGCTCCAAAAATGAAGTCAATGAAAATTGACCCAGACAAAATCAAGGATGTTATCGGTAAAGGCGGTAAAGTTATCCAGAAAATCTGTGCTGAATGTGACGTACAGATCGATATCGAAGACGACGGCAGCGTATTTATCTCCGGTCTGGATGCTAACAACCTTAACAAAGCTTACTACATTATCAAAACAATCGTAGAAGATCCAGAACCAGGTTCAATCTACAAAGGCGTTGTTACAAGACTGATGAACTTCGGTGCATTTGTTGAAATTGCTCCAGGTAAAGAAGGTCTGGTACACATCTCCAAACTGGATGAAAAACGTGTTGCAAAAGTAGAAGATGTTGTAAACGTTGGCGATGAAATTCTTGTTATGGTAACAGAAATTGACGACCAGAACAGAATCAACCTGTCCAGAAAAGATGCTATTGCAAAAATCAACGCTAAAAAAGAAAGCGAAAATAAATAATAAATAATTGAAGCGGAGGGAAACCTCCGCTTTTTTTGTTGCAAAATACACAGGGTATGGTGTTTACAGACTCCATGCAAACAGGCGATTCGTGAATCGCCCCTGCGAAGTCTGATTGTATGTACAAACCACGTAGGGGACGTTGCCCACAACGTCCCGTCAAAGGACGACCACAGGTCGCCCCTACTCGTTGGTATGCTTTAATCAGATTTCAAAGCGAATGGGTTTGGTTGTTCCTTTTCTGGCAGTCGAGGATGCCCGACTTACGCATTCTGTTGGGAAACTCATCTTCTGCAGGGCAAGCAGTGCACGCCATTTGCAATACGTTGAGAGTATAACCTATTTGAATTTTCTTCTGTATATGTTTAATCAAAAAGAACCCCTCCCCGCATATGCAGGGAGGGGTCTTCTGTCTATGGAGAGAATAACATTATATGTTATACTTTTATCTCATTAAGCTTTTGCTTTGTCCTGATTGATTTTAGCCTGTGCAGCTGCAAGTCTTGCAATTGGCACACGGTATGGTGAGCAGGATACATAGTTCAGACCAGCGGACTGGAAGAACTGGATGGAAACAGGGTCGCCGCCATGTTCGCCACAAACGCCTAGTTTGATTTCAGGTCTTGTTTCTTTAGCCCAGCCGGCAGCCATTTTGATGAGTTTACCAACACCTGTCTGGTCAAGTTTAGTTGTTGGGTCGTATTCGAAGATTCTGTTTTTGAAGTATTCATCCAGAATCTGGCTTGCGTCGTCACGGGACAGACCGTATGTTGTCTGTGTCAGGTCGTTTGTACCAAAGCTGAAGAATTCAGCGTGTTTGGAAATTTCGTCTGTCATCAGAGCAGCACGTGGAATTTCAATCATAGCGCCCACTTTGTATCTCAGATCCATGCCCTGTTCTGCAAATACTTTTCTTGCTTCGTCATCAACGATGACTTTTACAAAGTTAAGTTCTGCAGCATCACAAACCAGAGGAATCATGATTTCAGGTTCTACATGGATGCCTTCTCTTGCCACGTTGATTGCAGCCTGCATAACAGCTCTTGTCTGCATTCTTGCAATTTCTGGGGAGGAGATAGCCAGACGGCAGCCACGGTGGCCCAGCATTGGGTTTGTTTCAGCCAGACGTTTTACAGCAACTTTCAGTTCTGTAAAGGACATACCCATTTCATAAGCTGTTACGGATGTTTCGTCATCGCCGTGTGGCAGGAATTCGTGAAGCGGTGGGTCCAGGAATCTGATTGTAACCGGCAGGCCAGCCATTTCTCTGTACAGACCTTCAAAGTCCTGCTGCTGCATTGGCAGAATTTTGTCCAGAGCAGCTACACGTTCAGCTGTGGATTTGGAGAGAATCATCTGTCTCATAGCCAGAATTCTGTCTTTTTCAAAGAACATATGTTCTGTACGGCACAGACCGATACCTTCAGCACCAAACAGTCTTGCCTGACGTGCATCTTTAGGTGTGTCAGCGTTTGTTCTTACGTTCAGTGTACGAACCTGGTCAGCCCATTCCATAAATCTTGCAAAGTCACCGGACAGTGTTGCATCAACTGTTGGAATCATTTCGGCATAAACGTTACCTGTGGAGCCATCGATGGAGATGTAGTCGCCTTCGTTTACCCTCAGGTCGCCAAAGTATGCTACTTTATTATCGTTGTCAACTCTCAGTGTATGACAGCCGGATACACAGCATCTGCCCATACCACGTGCAACAACAGCTGCGTGGGATGTCATACCGCCGCGTGCTGTCAGAACGCCTTTTGCAACAGCCATACCTTCGATATCTTCAGGGCTTGTTTCTACACGAACCAGGATAACTGCTTCGTTACGCTTGCCAGCAGCTTCTTTTGCATCTTCAGCGTTGAAGTATACGCGGCCGCAAGCAGCGCCTGGAGAAGCTGGCAGACCATGAGCGACTGGTTTTGCATTTTTCAGGCTTGTTGGTTCAAACTGTGGATGCAGCAGGGAATCAAGCTGGTTTGGTTCAACTTTCATCAGAGCTTCTTCGATAGAGCACAGACCCTGGTCAACCATATCTACAGCAATTTTGATAGCAGCCTGTGCTGTACGTTTGCCGTTTCTTGTCTGCAGCATATACAGTTTGCCTTTTTCAATTGTGAATTCAAGGTCCTGCATATCCTGGTTGTGTTTTTCCAGAGTTTTTGCAATGTCCAGAATCTGGTTGTATGCTTCTGGCATTACCTGTGCCAGCTGGTCGATTGTCTGTGGTGTTCTGATACCTGCAACAACGTCTTCACCCTGTGCGTTCATCAGGAATTCACCGTAGAGTTTGTTTTCACCTGTGGATGGGTTACGGGTAAATGCAACACCTGTACCACAGTCATCACCCATATTGCCGAATACCATGGACTGTACTGTTACAGCAGTACCCCAGGATGATGGAATGTCATTCATACGTCTGTAGTAGATAGCACGTGGGTTTTCCCATGAAGAGAAAACAGCTTTAACTGCTGCCAGCAGCTGTTCGCGGCTGTCTGTTGGGAAATCTTCACCGATTTCACGTTTGTAAACAGCTTTGAAATCTGCAACTGCTTTAACCAGGTCATCTACACTCAGCTGATGGTCAAACTGGATACCTCTTGCTTCTTTGATTGCATCCAGAGCATGGTCAAAGTATTCTTTGGAGATGCCCATTACAACATCGGAGAACATCTGGATAAAACGACGGTATGCATCGTAAGCAAATCTTCTGTTGTTTGTCAGTTCAGCCAGACCTTCAACAACTTCGTCATTGAGACCCAGGTTCAGAACTGTGTCCATCATACCAGGCATTGATGCTCTCGCACCGCTTCTTACAGAACAGAGCAGTGGGTTTTTAGGGTCACCGAATTTTTTGCCTGTGATTTCTTCCAGTTTTTCAAGATATGTAAAAATCTGTTCCTGAATTTCAGGTGAAATCTGTCTGTCTGTTGCATAGTAGTTTGTACAAGCTTCTGTAGAAATTGTAAAACCCTGTGGAACAGGCATACCCAGACTTGTCATTTCGGCAAGGTTAGCACCTTTACCACCCAGCAGCTCTCTCATAGAGCCATTACCTTCACTAAAAAGGTATACATATTTGTGTGCCATATCAAAACACTCCTTCAAATAAATCATATTTTAATAAAATGGGGTATTTGCCTGATTTAATTATAACACAACATTTATACAAATGAATGAATAAAATATACATAAAGGCGATTTTTGTATATTTGCCCAATACTTTTTAATTGAAAGAGTTCGATTTGTGCAAAAAAGACATCTGTTTTTGTGCAAAATACATAAAAACTTAATTTGTTAAAGAATTATCATTCAAAACCTGTTAATTTCTTGACATATGTCTCAAAAATATGGATAATTAAAGTGTAAAAATTTGATTTAAAAGCAGGTATTTTTTATGCTGAATTCTTATAAAACACATCTGTATTATGGTAACGGAAAAGGTAAAACTACGGCAGCAACAGGTCTTTCATTGCGTGCAGCAGGCAGTGGAATGAAGGTGGTGTACTGTCAGTTTCTGAAAAATGGTATGTCAGGAGAACTGAAGATTTTATCAGCCACAGATAATATTGAGATATTGTATGTAAAAGAAAATTTTGGTTTCACCTGGACAATGACACCGCGGCAGAAACAGCGGGCAAAGGTGGCATATACAGGTCTGTTCCTGTCAGCGGTCAAAGCTGCCAAAGAAGCAGAGATGCTGGTGCTGGATGAAATAGTGGATGCTGTGACATCAGGACTTGTTGACAATGGGGTGTTTACGAACAATATAAATATGCTGAAAGGAATAGTTGAAATTGTTATGACAGGCCATAATCCACCGCAGAGTTTTCTGGACTTTGCCGACTATGTGACAGAAATGCGCAAAGTCAGACATCCTTTTGATGATGACCTTCCTGCCCGAAAGGGAATAGAATATTAAAACTGTAAAGTTGTAAAATTTGTGCAAAACAACTAAAAATTTTCAATATTTGCTGCGTTTTTGTGTGCAACAACAAAGTTTTGGTTGACTTATTGACTTTTTTTCGTTCATGATTATAATGGAGACAACAGCAATGACGATAAACCAGTAAAGAGCAAGGCGGTCATTCAGAGAGTCTCCGGGCGGTGAAATGGAGATATGTTCTGCAGCTTTTGAATTCCTTATCCAGCTGACCGGTGAATTCTTTGTGATGTGTAGCCGGCTCCGGTTTCGCCCGTTATAGCGAAGGGTATTAATCTGTACACCACAGCCGATACCTGCCAAGGTCAGCCCCGTGAGAGGCTGGCGAATAGAGGTGGTAACACGGGATTTACATCTCGTCCTCTGATTATTAAATCAGGGGACGGGATTTTTGTTTTTATACGCCCTCTGAAATCAAAAATACCAAAAGAGAGAGGTAAAAACAAATGAAAAAACTTTTAGCTTTAGTACTTGCAATGGCACTTACACTTTCACTCACAGCCTGTGGTGGCAGCGAAGAAACACCTTCCGGCGAAGAACAGATTAAAATCGGTATCCTGCAACAGCTTGAACACCCATCACTGGACCAGTCCAGAGAAGGCTTTATCAAGGCTCTGGCAGACAACGGCTATGTAGACGGTGAAAATATTGTTATTGATTATCAGAATGCACAGAGCGACCAGTCCAACCTGTCCAATATGGCGGACAGACTGGTAAACAACGAAAGTGACCTTATCCTTGCTATCGCAACAGGCGCAGCGCAGACAGTTGCAGGCAAAACAAGTGATATCCCGGTCCTTATCACTGCAGTTACAGACCCGGTTGATGCAGGCGTTGTAAATAGCATGGAAAATCCTGGTACAAACGTGTCCGGCACATCCGATGCATCCCCTATGAAAGAACAGCTTGAACTTCTGCTCCAGCTTAAAGAAATCAAAACAGTTGGCCTGCTTTACACATCCAGCGAAGACAACTCTGTTCTCCAGATTAGACAGGCAAAAGAAATTCTTGATGAACTTAAAGTTGAATACGTTGAACGGACAGTTACAAACTCCAACGATGTTCAGCAGGTTGTACAGTCACTTGTAGAAAAATGTGATGGTATCTACATCCCTACAGACAACGTTCTGGCGGCATCTATGGCACTTGTTGCCGATATTACATGGCCTGCAGGCATCCCTGTTGTAACAGGCGCTGAAAGTATGGTTACAGACGGTGGCCTTGCAACTCTTGGTCTTTCTTACTATAACCTGGGCTATCAGACAGGCGAAATGGCAGTGCGCGTTCTCAAAGGTGAAGACGTTTCCACTATGCCTGTAGAAACACAGAAAGAATACAACTACATCGTAAACGGTGATGCAGTGGAAGCAATGCAGATTGAAATTCCACAGGAACTCCAACAGTATATCCAGTAAGCAGAAATCAGAAATTCTGCGTTTCAGATTCGGGTTTGAAGGCCGGGCAATAGTTATACACGTTTTAAGAGTATAGAGAGAGGAGAACTATTGTAAAGCCAGGTGTTTTGTGCAAAATACACAAAAAAATCTGATTCCGGCCTTTAAATTATAGGAATTACCAAAAATTGAAAATTGATATTGACATTTTTTAAACGATTAATATAATTGAAAACAACAGCAATGAAGATAAACCAGTAAAAAGCAAGGTACACATTCAGAGAGCTCCCGGTTGCTGAAAGCGGAGTATGTTTACAGCTTTTGAATACATTATCCAGCTGACCGGTGAAGCCCTGCAGGGTGTGTAGTCGGCTCCGGGGTCGCCCGTTACAGCGAATGGTATTAACCTGTACACCACAGGCGATACCTGCCGAGGCCAGCCTTGTGAGGGGTTGGTGAATAGAGGTGGTAACACGGGATATTTCGTCTCGTCCTCTGATTTATTAATCAGGGGACGGGACTATTTTTATTTCCGGTATTTGTGGCCACAGCCCTCAGGGCAAAATTTTATACTGAAATCAAAAATATCTTACCTCTGACAAACGGCAAAAAACATATATACAGAGAGGTAACAAAAATGAAAAAATTATTGGCTTTATTACTTACAGCAACAATGGCAGTTTCACTGGCAGCCTGTGGCGGCGGTGAAGAAACACCTTCCGGCGAAGGCGAAACACAGATTAAAATAGGCGTTCTTCAGCAGCTGGAACATCCGGCACTTGACCGGGCAAGAGAAGGTTTTGTACAGGCTCTGGCAGACAATGGTCTGGTGGATGGTGAAAAAATAGTTCTGGATATTCAGAATGCACAGAGCGACCAGTCCAACCTGCAGACAATGGCAGACAGACTGGTAAACAATGAAAACGACCTTATCCTGGCCATTGCAACAGGTGCAGCACAGACAGTTGCAGGCAAAACAAGTGATATTCCGATCCTTATCACAGCAGTTACAGACCCTGTTGATGCAGGTCTTGTAGACAGTATGGAAGCACCTGGTACAAATGTATCAGGCACATCCGATGCTTCCCCTATGAAAGAACAGCTGGAACTTATGATTAGACTTTGTCCTGATGTTAAAACAGTGGGCCTTATCTATACATCCAGTGAAGACAACTCTGTTCTTCAGATCAGTCAGGCAAAAGACATTCTGGCAACTATGAATCTGGAATTTGTTGAACAGACTGTTACAAATTCCAACGATGTACAGCAGGCAGTTCAGTCACTGGTAACAAAATGTGACGCTATCTATGTACCTACAGACAACGTTCTGGCATCTTCAATGGCAATTGTAGGCAGCGTGGCAAACGAAGCCAAAATCCCTGTTATCTGCGGCGAATCCGGTATGGTAACATCCGGCGGTTTTGCAACACTGGGTATTTCTTACTTCAACCTGGGTTACCAGACAGGCGAAATGGCCATCAGAGTGCTGAACGGCGAAGACGTTTCCACAATGGCTGTGGAAACACAGAAAGAATTTGAATACGCAATCAATGGTGATGTTGCAGAAATTCTGGGCATCACAATCCCGGACGACCTTCAGGAGTTTATTGTAGAAACTGCTGAATAGTCCAAATAAATTTCAGGAGTATATTTCAAGATGTTGAACATTATTACAGGCGCTATATCACTTGGTTTATTATGGTCAGTAATGGCTCTGGGTGTATACCTTACTTTCCGTGTACTGGATTATGCAGATATGACAGTTGACGGCAGTATAGTTACAGGTGCGGCAATAGTTGCAGTTCTGCTGGTAAAAGGTGTAAACCCTGTTATAGCCACTCTGGCAGCAATGCTTGGCGGTATGGCAGCAGGCGTTATCACAGGCGTGCTTCATACAAAACTGAAAATTCCGGCAATCCTTTCCGGCATTCTCACACAGATAGGCCTGTATTCCATCAATATCAAAATAATGGGTAAACCAAATACTACTCTTCTCAAAGTGGATACAATATTTGACCTTATCCCATCCAAAAAATATGCTTCCCTTATTGGTGGCGGCATAGCAGCAGTTGCGTTTGTGGCAGTGCTGTATATGTTCCTCACAACCTCACTGGGCAATGCCCTGAGAGCAACAGGCAACAATGAAAAAATGTCCAAGGCTATGGGTATTGACACAGACAATATGAAAATACTGGGTCTTGCACTTGGCAACGGTCTGGTGGCATTTTCCGGTGCTCTTATTGCACAGAGTCAGGGCTATTCAGATATGGGTATGGGCCAGGGCTCCATCGTTATCGGTCTTGCCAGTGTTATCATAGGTGAAGTTCTCTGGCACCGCACAGCCATTCTTGGCAAACTGACATCTGTTCTGGTTGGCGCAGTTTCCTACAGAATCATTATCGCCCTTGTTATCGATATGGGTATGGACCCATTGGACCTGAAGCTTTTCACAGCCATCACAGTTACATTGGCTCTTTCAATGCCAAGAATCAAAAACTATATTCTGGGCAAACTCAACACAGCAAAAAAACATTCAGCCTGCAGAAAGGCAATTAAAATCAGAGAAAAAGAGGAGAAAGCAGCATGACACCTGCACTGGTAGTAAATGGTATAGAAAAAACCTTTAATCCGGGTACCATCACAGAGAACTATGTTCTCAAAAGCGTGGACCTGGTGCTGGAAGAAGGGGATTATGTAACAGTTATCGGTGGTAACGGTGCCGGCAAATCCACTCTGCTCAATGCTATTGCAGGCACATATCCGGTTGATGATGGTGAGATATACATAAAGGACAAAAACGTAACTCATCTTCCGGAGCACAAAAGGGCAATACATCTTGGCCGTGTTTTCCAGGACCCTATGATAGGTACTGCAGCACATATGACAATTGCTGAAAACCTGTCCCTGGCACTGCACCGCGGTGAAAAACGCGGTCTTGGCAAGGCTATCACCGACAAGGAAAAAGACTTTTTCCGCACACAGCTGGCACAGCTGGGGCTGGACCTTGAACACCGTCTGGATGACGTTATCGGTCTTTTGTCAGGCGGTCAGCGACAGGCAATCACATTGCTGATGGCCACCATCAAAAAGCCTGACCTGCTGCTGTTGGATGAACATACAGCTGCCCTTGACCCTAAAACAGCCGAAAAAGTTTTGCAGCTTACAGACGATATAGTGAGAGAAAACAAACTGACCACAATTATGATTACCCATAATATGCGTGATGCCATCAACCACGGAAACCGCCTTATTATGATGAACAATGGTAAAATAGTTTTTGATGTAAAAGGTGAGGAGAAACAGAAACTGACTGTGGAATCCCTGCTGGAAAAATTCACACAGTCCTATGCAGAAAGTGTGTTATCTGACCGATTGATCCTCGGATAAAATATACTTCAAAATCAGCAGTGAAGCCGGATTCAATCCGGCTTTTCTGCTGAAATTTTAGAAAAAAGTGTTGACAAAAATTAATTCAGTGGTATAATAATATTCGTAGCTCAAAGGATACGGAGAGGTGTCCGAGTGGTTTAAGGAGCTAGTCTTGAAAACTAGTGATTCGCAAGAACCGTGGGTTCGAATCCCACCCTCTCCGCCATATCTTTTACAGCTGCATTTTTCATAATAATACCAAACTTCGTCTGGAGATTTACTCAAGCTGGCCGAAGAGGCGCCCCTGCTAAGGGCGTAGGGCGGGTAACCGTCGCGAGGGTTCAAATCCCTCAATCTCCGCCAAAACAAAAAGAACCTATCTAACGATAGGTTCTTTTTGTTTTCTGTGAAAGTTGTTGGATTTGAACCCGAGAGGGTCGCCGCGTAAAGCAAAAAGTCCGGTGGACTGTTTGTAGCAGGCGAGAGCTTGAGCGGTAACGAAAGCCAGTTAGTATGCAAGGCGAAGCCGCAGCAGACGGCAAATCCCTCAATTCAGGATTTTTTACGTAGGGAATAGCCTCCAGTACATACCGTTGCAAATCAGATGGTATTGATCATATCCAACTATTACCACCAAAACGCAACTAAAAAATGCTTGACATTTCTATATTTGTGATATAATTAATATGTATTTATATTATATATAGCTATGATGGAAAAGTAGCTGCAATTATCCATTTTCAGAGAGCCGCCGGTGGTGTGAATGCGGCAATGTACCTGCAGTGAAAAACATTCCGGAGCTTTGCGGAAGAAAGCATATGCAATTAGACCCGCACGTATGGCTGCGTTAAAGCCGGTAAAGTGGATTGTTTTATACAATCAATTTGGGTGGTACCACGGAAGCTGTCTTTCGTCCCATACTGGGGCAGAAGATGGCTTTTATTTGTTAAAGCCCTTTAATTTGTATTTTAAAAGGAATCAGAAAGGGGATTCTATATGGATATCAAGACATTGGCAAGATTGCAGAAACTTAATCAGCTCAGTCTTACTGAAGAAGAAACATCCCGTATTCTCGGCTTTTTTGAAAAAGCAGAAAAAGAAGCAGAAATTCTTGCTTCAGTAGACACAGATAATGTGGAAAGAATGGTATATGTAATGCCTATGACAAACATTATCAGGGAAGACGTTGTAAAAAAATTATTCACACGTGACCAGCTGCAGGAACAGGCACCGGAATCAATGGACGGTTACTGGCAGGTACCACGTACAGTAGACTGATGGAAGGAGATATAATTATGAAAATGTATATTGCTGAAACTGAAAAATCAGTAAAAAACATTGTTGTTGACGATATGATTCTCACAACAGATATGCCTACATCAGCA
>CAZYSS010000063.1:0-12142 GCA_964649845.1 uncultured Oscillospiraceae bacterium | reverse complement strand
CTGGTGATAAAACAGTCAGTAAATCTATAATTTGTACAATTATTCAAGGAAGGCAGAAAGATGAAGAAATTTATAATGCCCCTTTTGGCAGCAACTTTGCTTTTTACTGCCTGCGGGCCGCAGGAAACCACAGCAGAGCTGGAAAAGCCAATATATATTGCAGAAAATGTTTTTCTTGCAGGTGGCGAACATACAGAAGAAAAACGCAGTGAGTATATATCCTCTGTTTCCGCAGAAAATATGTTGTCAGAAAACATATTGGATGAACTTAAAACAGCTGGTATTGAACTTGCTGTAATCAAAGCGGAGGAAAATACCGATAGTACACTGCTGATAACATTGCAACTCAAAAACGACAAAGGATATATCCTCAATCTGCCGATTACTGCTATGCTTGATTTTGAAACATATGGTGATGGTTTCCAAAGTGTAAAACTTTATTGGGGAAGTCTTAATCTGCAGGACAACGAACTTATTCTTACTACGATTAATGATATCCATATTATCGATATCAATAAAATGACCATAAAAGATACAGATTTTGAAATATATGGTATAAATAATGGTGATTATTATTTTGGTGACACCATAAAAAGAAGTGAAGAATATATAACCTGCTGCTATGCAGAAATGGAAAACAAAAACAGATTGCTTGTTTTTAATTCGGATGGCAGTTTTAAACAGCTTATAGAGACGGAGTACAATTTCTTTGGAAGGATGTCAAGCACATCTTTCCGTATACCTTATGCTTTGGACCTTGATGCCAAAACAGAATTGTTTTTTATAGATAAAGAAGAAACACTACTTGCAGAAAAGGATGAATACGGCGGCAGTTATGTGTGCAACCTGCAGACAGGAGAATTCTTTTATTATGACATCAAACTGGATGAAGCCATTGCCAATGGCGGAATCGCACTGATAAGTATGGAGAAGCCGCATACTGGTGAAGATGTTGGGGCAGTAGCTGCACTTTATAATGAAAAAGGTCAGATAACAGACAGTTTTTCAGCAATGGTAGAGTTTCATTATACATTTGATGAAGATTATTATATGGAAAGCAACAATCTGTCGTTGGTAATCGAAGAAACAGATGATAATGTATACACAGTTTATCATCCGTATGTTGCACAGCAGGTAATGCTTGATTTCAATACAGAAACAGCACAAACAGAGTATATATATGACCTGCGCTGGAATTATGATGTTATGGAAACATCTGCTGACGGGGAATTTTCAATAGTAACAGGCTCATACTACGGAGGCGGCGATGCCTACTATTGTGCCAATGTATTAATGGAAAATTCCACAGGGAAAATGAAATACATAGGTGAAACCGGTGGTATGTACGGCGGGCGTAACGAAACAGGCTTTTTCCGGAATGGGGATGTGTATTTATATGACTATGATGCTTTTGACATCTATGATAGAGATATGAATAATCCTGACCCCGTATGGCAGCTTACAGACTATTTCCCTTTGGGTAATAATATAGACGGTGTTGGATACCGCTATCTTATGGCCGCACGCCGTGACCCACAGGATAAATCTGTTTCTATAATTTATTTTGATTATCCTGATGTGGAAAGCGGCAGAGACGCCTATATAAATTATGAAAAAGACGATATGAAGCTGAAAGCGACCTATCATTTTGCACGTATTTCGGCAGATGGTAAAACTGAATTTGATTATGATACAGGTGTAAATGCATTGTTGGCATATAATTTTATACAGGTTTCGATTTATCCTGAAAGCAATGGGAATATGCATTTCTACGGCTGGTCACAGTCACACCAGTATATCTGGTTTGAAGGCAGTATAAACACACAGACGGGTGTATATACACCGATAAAGGAATTTAAAAATCCTAATATGTAGTTAAATCTGAATCAGACAAACAGTTTGCAGGTATAAAATTTTATATTTATTTACTATAACACTGTTAAAAAATAATAGTTTGATAAGGAGTGTATCTTATGAAAAAAATAATATCTATCATTTTGGCGGTTATTATGATTACGGCTATGACTGCTTGTACTACAACTAAAGACGCTATTTCTGATGATGAACTTATCAATATAGCAATAGAAATTTCAAAAGAAGAGAATAACTATACATATTGGCTCTTTTTATCCGATAAAGGTGTTGACAATAGTGACATCATTCAGAAAGAAATATTTTTTACTCACAATGGAGAAGATTTTACATCAGTATATGATTATGCGTTCGTAACGGATTTCAATAGTATAGATGATTTTGTAAGTAACGCTTCAAAATACTTATCCACACAATATATAGAAAATTATTTGTATGGATTGATTGGTTTGCATCCTACAGAAAACATACCAGCTCCAATATTGTTGGAACAAAATGGCAAGTTATATAAATGCAGGGATATTGGCGGAGTAAGCAACATACCAAATATAAAGTATTCCAGTGGTGAAGTTATAGAAAAAACAGAATCTTCTGCAATAGTCAGACTATATGTTGACTCTTCTATTAATACCGATATTACTTTTATCGATTATCCTTTACTTTTGGAAGATAATATATGGAAACACAATCCTTCAATATAATGTAATTATTATAAATAATGTGTAATAATCAATTAGACAAACTCCAACCTGTCTAACTGATTCAGTGGCAAAATAACATATTACAACAAAAGTCAGGCTGTATCGCAGCCTGACTTTTAAATTTTATGGAGTATTAAATACAGTAATATTTTAATTCGTAATCAGCACCGCTACGCCAGCTGGCATACAGATGGCTGATTCATCTTCGTTGCTGATATATCCAAAGCCTTCGCACAGGTGGTCAGGACATACGGAGTTGATAAACCGTATCCGACCGTCTTTTACATCAAGGGTAACAACAAAATTACCTTCTGTAATTGTATATGTGTCGTCTTTTTCAAGAGAGATTTCATAGTAATAATCCACATTGTCAAACTGCACCATAGCTATTTTGCCTTTTTTTGCAGTAAGATAACGGAATGCCATTGTAACAGCGATAACCACTATCAGACCACCGATAAGAATTTTATTTATATCCAGTTTTTTATTTGTATTTTTTGCCATTTTTATCATCCTTTTATTTTTTTGTCACTGAATATATATTATACACTATCTGAACAGAAATTTCCATAGTGCATTTCTGAATATTTTGTGATACAATAGTGATAACTATGAAAACAATGGAGGTTCTTTCATGATTGACGCTAATCTGAGAGCAAAAGTACAGAAATTTGTACAGGAAAATAAGGAAAGCATTATCCAGGATATCAAAGACCTGGTTGCTATCAAATCTGTTGCAGGCGAACCTGGCGAAGGTATGCCATTCGGCCCTGGCCCCAAAGCAGCGCTGGACAAGGCACTGGAAATGGCTGACCGTTTTGGTCTGAAAACAGTGAACGTAGACAACTACATCGGCTACGCTGAACTGCCAGGCGAAAGCGAAGACTATCTGGCAACAGTTTGCCATCTGGACGTTGTGCCTGAAGGCAACGGCTGGAAAGCTGATCCATTCACAGTAAGAGAAATTGACGGCTGGCTGCTGGGCCGCGGTGTATGCGACAACAAAGGCGCATCTGTTCTGTCTATGTATATGCTGAAATTCTTTAAAGAAGAAGGCATGAAATTAAGATACTCCACAAGAGCAATCTGGGGTACAGACGAAGAAACAGGCTCCACTGACGTGGCATACTACCTGAAAAAAGAAAAACACCCACTGTTTATCTTCTCACCAGACGCCAACTTCCCTGTTTGCTGCGGTGAAAAAGGTATCTGTTCATTCAAACTGTTCAGCAAGAAAGTTGAAAACAGCAACGTGGTAAAATTCAACGCAGGTACAGCAGGCAACGTTATCCCTGACCTGGCTGAAGTAACATTCAAAAAAGGTGTTGGTACATTCCCTGCAGCTGAAAACCTGGAAGTGGTTGAAACAGAAGATGGCGTGAAAGTTATTGCACACGGTATCGGAGGCCACGCTGCATTCCCTAAAGGCACAAGAAACGCTATCGGTATGCTGGTGGCTTATAGCCTGGAAAACAACCTGTTCAGCGAAGAGGAAAAACCATATTTTGAACTGCTGGCTAAACTCCACGGTGTGACAGACGGCAGCGGCCTGGGCATTGAAGCTGATGACGGCTACTTTGAACCACTGACATGCATCGGCGGCATCATCGCTTTTGAAGAAGGCGTATTCTGCCAGCATATCAACATCCGTTACCCAACAAATACTGACCCCGATGTTATGCACAGCATTCTGGCACCACAGTTTGAAGCTGTTGGCGGTCACGTGCCAACAACTGTAGGTTCCAAACCTATGTTTATCGACCCTGAAACTCCAATTATCAGAGCTATGCAGGACACATACAACGAAATCACAGGTCAGGATACAAAACCTTATACAATCGGTGGTGGCACATATGCAAGAAGTTTCCCTCTGGGCGTAGCATTCGGTATTGAACCAAAAGGCGATGAACTGCCAGATTTCGTAGGTACAGCACATATGGCTGAAGAAGGCTATTCTATCGATGGCTTTATGAGCGCACTGGAAATTATCATCCTCTCTATGTACGAACTGCACAAACTGGACTATTAATTTCATTATCAAAAAGGCGGGGCTTTCCGCCTTTTTATTTACAAAACAATATATTCTGTAGTATACTTTAATAATCAAAAATGCTACGGAGAGGCAAAATGAGCAAAGAAAGCAGAAAGAAGATTTTAAATATAATAATATCAATCCTGACGGTGGTGTTGCTTTATTCCGGCTATAAATTAATCCGCATAATGATGGAAGCCAGACAGAATGCCGGTCAGTACGAACAACTGGAAAAAATCACACAGGGTGATGAAGATGATGCAGCATATAAAACTGCTGCAGAAAAATACCAGTCTCTGTATGATATGAACAACGATTTTATCGGCTGGATATTTATTCCTGACACACCGCTGAACTACCCTGTAATGCAGACAAAGAAGAACCCTGAATACTATCTGCGCCGAGATTTTGAAGGCAAATACAGCAGCTACGGCGTGCCATTTATAGATTATAAATGTACAGCAGATGAAAGCGACAACACTATAATCTATGGTCACAATATGCTGAACAAAACTATGTTCAGTGCTGTTGAAAGCTATGCATCAAAGGCTTACTGGGAAGAACATAAATATATCGGTTTTGATACAATGGCAGGTTTCGGCACATATGAAGTGGTGGTTTCTGCAAGAATTGACCTGACAACCACAGATTTTTATTACACATCATACGTTGATTTTGCCAATGAAGCTGAATTCAATGAGTATATTTCCAAAGCAAAGGCGCATTCCAGCTATAGCACAGGAGTGGATGTAAGCTATGGTGATAAGCTGCTGACATTATCAACCTGCGAATTTAACTATGAAGACGGCAGATATATTGTAATTGCAAAAAAAATATCCGATAAAGATTTAAGCACTGTATCACCTGATGAATATCTGACTGCAGAGAAATAAAACAGATTATGAAAAGACGGGATTTCCCCGTTTTTTTGTTTGTCCTGAAATTCAGTCATTAATACAAAAACATTTAAAAAAGCGAATAATAATTGTATATCTGTATAAAAATCACTGCAAAAAGTCCCTGTTTATAATATTTTTAGTCCTTTTTAATACTATTTATGATAAGTTTCACATTTAATTCTTATTTGACAAGGATAAAAAACTGTGATATACTCCCAGCATTGAATAAAGTTTCGATAGAGGAGCATAGCTCATCAGTAATCTCTGGTAAAACCGTAAAGGCGGCAGAGATGAAAGGGAAGCTGTGCCGAAGTTCCCGACTGTTCCTTTAAACACCGGGCGCTGGGCTGTTGCAGAATATGTAACGGACTGTCACGTAAGTGGAGTGCTATCTAAAGTTTGAATAATGCCCTTACCGGGTTTTATTGGCTGTGGTATGCACTTTTGTGCATACCACATTTTTTTGACTTTATGCTATCGGCTCTTTATTGAAAATTAATCTGCCAAAAGGCACAAAGGAGAAAATTTATGAATTTTGTAGGTACTTTCTGGTCATTGGTGCCACCTGTTATTGCTATTGCTCTGGCGCTGATTACCAAAGAAGTTTATATGTCGCTGTTTATAGGCATACTTTCAGGCGCACTGCTTTATGCAAACTTTTCACCAATCGGCACAACAGAGGCTATTTTTGATGTGATGATTACAAAGCTGGGTGTCAGCGGGAATATCGGTATTCTGATTTTTCTGGTATTTCTGGGGATTCTTGTGGCTCTTATGACAAGGGCCGGTGGCTCTGCAGCCTATGGAGAATGGGCAAACAAAAAAATAACCTCCAGACGTGGTGCACTGCTGTCTACATTCGGTCTGGGTGTAATGATTTTTGTTGATGACTATTTCAACTGCCTGACAGTTGGCAGCGTAATGCGCCCTGTAACAGACAGATACAATATTTCACGTGCAAAGCTGGCATATATCATTGATGCTACAGCTGCACCAGTATGTATCATTGCCCCTATCTCTTCATGGGCAGCAGCTGTTTCCGGCTATACAAGCGGAGATGGTTTTTCACTGTTCCTGCAGACAATTCCATTCAATCTGTACGCCTGGCTGACAATGATTATGGTGGTATATATGGTAATGTCTGATTTTGATTTCGGCCCTATGGCCCGTTTTGAACACAATGCCAAAACCACAGGCGACTTGCACAGCGGTTCTTCCGAATACCACAGCGAAAGAGAACTGCCTGTAAGTGGCAAAGGCAAGGTTATTGACCTGGTGCTGCCTGTACTGTTTCTGATTGCATCCTGTATTACCTGCATGGTGTACACAGGCGGTTTCTTTGATGGTGTGGATTTTATCACTGCCTTTGCAAACTGCGATGCATCCATGGGATTGGTGCTTGGCTCTTTCTTCGCTCTTATCTTTGCATTTGTGCTGTATATCCCAAGAAAGGTTATTTCTTTCAAAGAATTTGCTGAATGTATTCCTGAAGGTTTCCAGATGATGGTAAGCGCCATTATCATTCTTATTCTGGCATGGACACTGGGCGGTTTTTGCTCTGATATGCTGGATGCAGGTGCTTTTGTTGAAGCAGCACTGGAAAGCAGCACAATCAGCCTGGGCATATTCCCTCTGGTACTGTTTGCAATTGCCACAGGTCTGGCATTTGCCACAGGCACAAGCTGGGGCACTTTCTCCATTCTGATTCCTATTGCCACAGAAATCTTCCCTGAAGGTTCCACTCTGCTGGTAATTGCCATTGCAGCTATTCTGGCTGGTGCAGTATGCGGCGACCATGTGTCCCCTATCTCTGATACAACAATTATGGCCAGCGCAGGTGCACAGTGCAATCACGTAAACCACGTGTCCACACAGATGCCATACGCGATGGTGGTAGCAGCAGCCTGTGCTGTGGGTTACACAGTGGCTGGATTTACACAGAGCTGGATTTTCACAGTATTGTCTGCTCTGGGCACAATGTTTGCTATACTGGCTGTACTGAAGTCCAGAAGTGCAAATCAGAATTAAATTGAATACAAAACCGCGCGTTGAACGCGTGGTATGCACGAGCCCTAAAAGGGCATATTACCGGCTCACCTCTTAAGAGGTTCTGAAAGTCTGTCAGCTGCATTACACGCACTGCAACCACTAAAGTGGTAATCTGTCATTCTGAGCGAGTGTAACGAGTCGAAGAATCTTTGCTCTACAGTTTTCTGTAGAGCAATTATTTTTATGTTTCTTTAAGTACAAAGATTCCTCGTCGCTGTCGCTCACTCGGAATGACATTTCGCTTCGCGAAATGCTTAAAGCTAAAGTATTTTTCCACCAGCAAGCTGGTGGTTGTCTCTAAACAATAAAAACCGCTTATGAGTTTTCATAAGCGGTTTTGTTTTTATCGCAGTTCTGCTTCAGCCTGTAAATCTGCAGTATCAATTTTTCTGTCTTTATAATAATATTCCATATCCCTGCTGTCTATCCGGCGGATAACACGGCAAGGATTGCCCACAGCCACAGAATTGGCCGGAATATCCTTTGTAACCACACTGCCTGCACCTATAACAGAGTTTTCCCCTATGGTCACGCCAGGACATATGGTAACACTGGCACCGACCCATACATTGTCCTTTATTGTTACAGGGTCTGTGTACATATATTCCCTCATAGCAGGGTTTACCGGATGGCCCACTGTAACAATTGTCACAGCCGGACCGAACAACACATTTTTGCCGATTGTAATTTTTCCGTCATCTATAAAATTGCAGTTCATATTTATAAAACTGCCCTGGCCTATATGTATGTTTTTGCCGTATATAAAATAAAACGGTGCTTCTATCCACACATCTTTTTCTGCAGTGAGCATCCGATGGATAAGCTGTATTTTGGTTTCTGTATCAGAATGGTCCGCCGAATTGAAAGCGTTCATCAGATTTTTGGCATCGGTGCGCCGTTGCGGCAACCCCTCACACATATCTGTGAAAAGCAGACCTTTTTCCATTCTTTCACGCATTGTCATAGCTGTATCCTCCATATATTTCTATATGTATTATAAGAGTAATAATAAAAAATGGCAATAAAAAACCAGCCATTTCTGACTGGTCTTTGGTGCGGATAGTCTAAAACCAAAACTTTTTACAAAATTTTAATTTAAAACCGACAGTTTTCTTTTACTAATATATAAATTATTTATCAATCAGATTGTATCGGCTGATAATCAAATCCACAATCTGTTTTGACTTAACCTTCATGTTCACTTTTTTAAGTGCTATCTGAATAATTTCCTCGTTGATTTCCGGTATATATTTTATAAATTCAGGATATTCTTCCAGCAATTCATTAAACAAAGTAATTAACAGGTCGGTAGATTTTGGTTTTGAAGGATAACCTCTTGAAATAAGAGCCATGTTGTTATCAAAATTTGGGGCAAAGCCTATTAGTTCTCCAGTGTTGACATCACGCAATAACCCAAAATTATTTGTATGTCTGTCCGGATTGGCAATTACAGTATCAAGAAAAATCATTCGTATATAATCAGGTATAGCCTGTGGGCAAAGATTTTTCAATTTTTTTACTACTGCCGGATAATCCTCATTGTCCCCCATAAATGTGGATGCTGGCTCAAAATTCACATGTGCACTATCTGTAAAATCAAGAGTTTTTACACAATTCTTACCTCTTTGATATATAGCCATATTCATTCCCAACAACATACCAAATTCATAAATAAACAATTCAGAAAAAGTTTCACCGTGGTTAGCCTTTTTATACATCCACCATTGTCCATTTTTCAATTTCCAACACTTTTCAAAACTGCCTGTGTTGGTAAGTTCCGGTGTGCGTGAATGTTTACTGTTGGCAGCGCGATTGAAACTGTCATAATTGCCTTTTAAAGCTAGATTTGAAAAATAGTCACTGTCAAATCGTATGTCTTCATAGTTAAGGTCAGAACCTAAAGGTCTTATCCAGTAATTATCAGTTATTGTTGCTGCGTTGACATGACGAACTGTAGAAATATCATCTTTTTCCACCAATCTCAATGCTTTTTTCAATAATCTTGAGTTAGCACGATGACTGTCGATTGCTCGTGTTTCCAACCACATATCTGCATTATGAATTCGCTTAAGGTACATAGGGAGTAATGATTCATTGCATACAGACAGTTTGCCATTTTCCCATACTGCAACTATAGTATTTCCACTTAAAATTTCATAATTTTTATGTGTCATGTGCATTACTCCTTTCATATCTTCATTAATATATGTTACCATACATTATAGCATAAAATCAATGATGAATGACATAACAAATAGAAGCTATACCTTTTAATATTCAAATTTAAACTACTTATTACCTTTCAGCTACTAGCACAATTTACTTAACTCATCCATCATTGCCGGACGATTTTTATACTCTGATTTCCAAAATAAAACTATTTGCTCTACCAGTCTTTGACCGCCATCCATCTTTTTCATCCTGCGTAATATAGAAACCAAATGTGCATAATGTTTTCTGCCATTTGGCTCTGTTGCCATATTGCATACTTCTCTTGCATATTTGTTCAATATCTGCTCTGGATACTGTTTTATCAAAATATTTTCATACTCCTGTAATACATTAAGTCCATGGCTGTCCATTACATAAGAAAGCAGTCTGTCGTATAGCTGTTCTTCCTTGTATAATTTCCCTATATATGGATGTTTTGAAAGTCTGTCAAACACTTTTTCTCTTTCAGTAAACCACTCATCAGCAGTATACTGTTTTTTCAATTCTCTGTATATTTCCAAATCTCCAATATTATATTCAAGCAGCAGTTTCCAAAGCTGGTCAGTATACGCCCGTTTATTGCCTTGCAAAAGATAAATTTCTTTTTTCTTTTTATTGTGCTCACACACCAAGCCACGATAATCTTTATCCAGCAAAATACTTTCATCAAGGACTAAAAGTGCTTCATCATAGTTTTTATTTTCGATGCAGATATCAATCCAGTATTCTCTTACTGTTGAATTTTCCCAATACTTTTTACATTCCTGTTTAAGAATGTCGACCGACATGCCTTTTTCTTTCAAGAGTTCCAGATACCTGACCGTCCATTTGCCTACATTATGATTTCTGCCATACTCGTACTCAATCTTTTTCGATTTTTCTATCATTTTTTCTGCAAGCCGGAGTTTTTGCTGCAGATATTCAGCTTCTGGAAATTCTTCTATAATAATATTTTCTATAGCTTCTTCGAGATAGTCTTTATCTGTGTTTTCCAAAACAGACACAAACCAATCAAACGCTGTTTTCTTCCCACTATCAGACAATTCAGTAATTATCTCTGACCACAACCGGCTGGCTCTGTCAACAAAATAATATATGCCTCCATTTGAATCATCTATAGCCACTTTACCAAGTATTTCAAAGGCATAGTCTATGACTTCAAATGCCCTTATAAAAGTATTAGCTGTCAGATTATATGCTGCAGACTCTATAATTTCTTCCAGTTCATCTATAAAATCATCAGCGTGATAATAATCTATAAATCCTTCACCATCATAATACCTGTCAACAACACTGTCCATCTGTTTTTTGTAAACATCAATGTCGTCCTCTGCCATATATTTATTTACACCATTGTAAAAGTTTCGCAGCAGTCTTTCGTCCTCTGCCAGAATGTCAGCTAAAAATGATTTCAGATATTTTTCATCTGCATTATCAACAATAATTTCTATTGCCGTCATTTTTCTCCTTCGGTCAGTGATATCGTATTCAGTATCGAATAGTGCTGAATCTATTGAGTATTTCTTTTCATCTTTTGAATATTTTTCAGACCACTCATATAAAACAGCTGCCATATGTTTGCAGTTTTTGCCGTCAGTTGCATATGGGCAAGTACAATCCATATCTGCAATTTTCCCATTGTCCAAGGCTATTTCCACTTCATAATCCACAGTACCTGCCACATCAGCGGATATAGTATTATCCTTAACCTCTATATTTTCAACAACACCATTTATATAATAATCATAGCCTCTGTCAAGGATATGCCTTTCAAATAATTTTTTCCAACTCATATATTGATCCGTAAAATAATTCATTTTTTATTGCAGTTGTTTTTTTCATATTTCCACCGCTTACTGCAATCATATTGCATTTATTGGTGAAAATCAAGTGTTTCATATATGTTACATATTCATAGCAAAATATAAAAATGAGGTTATTGTAAATACAACAACCCCATTTTATAAATTATAATCTTCTCTTATCACTTTAAACACCTGATTTGCAGATATAACATCGCCACTAATAATATCCTGATAGCCCTTTTCCAATTCTGCATCAAACTCTGACTCTGTCATTGAATTTATAGACACAGGTTTTGAGATTTTTCTATTCCCTTTTTCTGTATTCATATTATTTGTAACCTTTTTTCAGTTTGTGATGTGTTTTGTAACATAATTTTCAAAAGTTTATTCCGAAACGGGAAACTTCTTTGGTTATTTACAAAGTTTATACCGAAATCGGAATAAACTTTGCATTTTCAGCAGTAAATTTCCATTTCGGCATTTTCTTTTATAAAAACAAAAAACGGATAGTCTTTTGGTTTTAGACTATCCGTATGGTGCGGATGACAAGACTTGAACTTGCACGATATTGCT
>CAZYSS010000062.1:0-12191 GCA_964649845.1 uncultured Oscillospiraceae bacterium | reverse complement strand
AAAGCAAACACAGGCGAATTCAACCTGGACCTGATGGGCGAAACATCTTTCTATGGTCCTTGTGAAGACAATGGTATGCTGGCTGGTGCAATTGCACAGGCGGTTAAAACAGGCGACGCACTGGCAGGCATTTCTATGGAAGTTAATGGCTCTGCTGCCAGAGCAGCTGCTCTTTCCGGTCTGGTATATGTAAAACCGACATACGGCACAGTATCCCGTTTTGGTGTAATCCCTGCAGTATGTTCAGGCGAAACAGTGGTTGTTACAGCTGCTGACGCCGCCACAGCAAAAGAAGTGCTGTGGACTGTAAAAGGCCACGATGACAAAGACGGCACATCCCTGCCACAGGAAAAATGTGTTGCTGATGAAGTAAAGGAAATCAGAAAAGTTGCAGTTGCAAAATCCCTGCTGACAGGTGAAGGCGCAGCAAAGGTTGAAGAAATTAAAGCAAAACTGACAGCTATGGGTGTTGAGGTTGTGGAAATTGATGCAGAAGAACTCCTGCTGGCAAAACCAGCCTGGAATATTCTTATGTCCGCAGAACTGTGCAACAACGTTTCCAAATATGATGGCGTAAAATACGGCTACCGCACTCCAAATTATGAAACTCTTGATGAACTGTACACAAACAGCCGTACAGAAGCATTTGGCTACCTGACAAAATCTGTAGTACTGTTCGGTTCAGAAACACTGTCTGAAGCAAACTACTACAAAGTTTATGATAAAGCACAGAGAATCCGCCGTGTTATCAGCGAATATCTGGCAAAAACATTCGGTGAATTTGATGCCGTACTGGCACCTGTAGCTTCCAGAAACGGATACACAGTGGAAGAAGCACAGGCAAACCCATACATCGCTTATGATGAAAGCCTTTACATCGCGCCTGCAATGATTACAGGTATTCCTGCAGTTGTTACAGGTGGCGTACAGCTGATGGGCCCTGCATTCAGTGAAAGCAGTCTGCTGGCTCTGGCAGAAAAACTGTAAGAGAGGAGATAAACCATGAAATACGAAACAGTCATTGGTCTGGAAGTTCATGTTGAACTTGCCACCAAATCAAAAATATTCTGTTCCTGTTCTGCTGAATTCGGCGGTGAACAGAACGACCACGTTTGTCCTGCTTGTTCCGGTATGCCTGGTATGCTGCCAATCGTAAACAAACGTGTTGTAGACCTGGGTATGACAGCCGGTATGATGCTGAACTGTGACATCAACCGCGTAACTACTTTTGACAAAAAGAGCTACTACTACCCAGACCTTCCAAACGCATACCAGACAACACAGTGGTTTGCTCCTATCTGTGTAAACGGTCGTGTTGATATCGAAACATCCAACGGACCAAAATCAATCCGTATCAAACAGATTCATATGGAAGAAGACGCAGGCAAGCTGGTTCACGACGACTGGTCTGACACAACTCTGGTAGACTTCAACAGAACATCTGTTCCGCTTATCGAAATTGTTTCACAGCCTGATATTTCCTCTGCTGAAGAAGCTATTGCATATCTGGAAAGACTGCGCGACCTGCTGCGCTTTGCAAAAGTTTCTGACTGCCGCTGGGAACAGGGCTCCATGCGTTGTGACGTAAATCTGTCCATCCGCCCTGAAGGCAGCAATGTTCTTGGTGTAAGAACTGAAATGAAAAATATGAACTCACTTTCAGCTATTACAAGAGCAATCAAATACGAAATTGCCCGCCACACACGTGCTCTTGAAACAGGCAGTGAAGAACTGGTACAGGAAACACGCCGCTGGGACGACAACGAAGGCAAAAGCTATGCAATGAGAAACAAGGAAACAGCAGGTGACTACCGCTACTTCCCGGACCCTAACGTAATGCCTGTGGTTATTGATGACCAGTGGTTTGACAATATCAAAGCAACCCTGCCTGAACTGCCAGAAGTGAAACGTGCACGTTACATTGATGAACTGGGCCTGTCTGAATACGATGCAGATATTCTGGCTTCCAGCCGTGCCCTGTGTGATGTATTTGATGCTGCACTGGCAGTATGCGGCAACGCAAAAGAAACTGCAAACTGGATTATCACAGAATGTATGCAGATTCTCAACAAAAAGAAAATGACAGCAGATATGCTGGCAATCAACGGCACAAGCCTTGGTCAGCTTATCAGCCTGGTTATGGAAGACAAGGTGAGCCGTCCTAATGCAAAACGTATTCTGGCCGCCCTGTTTGAAAATGATATTGCAGATGTTGAAGAATATGCAAAACAGTCCGGATTTATCGTTTCCAACGATACATCATTTATCGAAAATATCGTAAAAGAAGTTATCGCAGCTGACCCTAAATCTGTTGCAGACTTCAAAGGCGGTAAAGAAAAAGCTCTTATGGCTCTGTTCGGCAAATGTATGAAACAGCTGAAAGGCAATGCAAACCCACAGGTTCTCCGCGAAATCCTGATTGCAGAAATCAATAAAATCTAATAGTATAAAGTTTACAGGCACAGCAGTATAATCTGCCGTGCCTGTTGTTTATTCAGTATTGTTATGATAATATATAATCAGTAAATAAAATTTGAATTTTTCGAACAATTTATTAAACTTGAATGTTATGTAGAAATTTTCACATTTACTTGTTACAATATAATCAAAATAAATGAATTTAGCAAAGGAGGGTATTGATTATGAAGTAAATCAAGATAGACCCTATTATAGCTATACCTGTTATAATTTCTGTAATAGTTTTAACAATACGGGCACTTTGTTTTCCTATTTCAGAATATTGTGCAGAAAAAAAGATTTGAGAGTTATATGGAAGAATACAATATACCTGTATCTGACATAGAAAGCTACCGTGTAAAAAAAGGCTATACTTTTGCACCTGTAGTAATTGAAGTTGTATACAAAAGTGATTCTGACTTTTTATATCGGTATAGTACCCTATATGTAGTTTCATTGACGACAGACCAGAACATGTAAGTATTTATACAGATATCATAAGACCAGAGGGATGCTGGCATTCTTATGAAGAATTGTATGAGCAATTGAAATATCCTCCTGTAACACGTAAAGATTAGTGTTTAAAAATAAAATAGAATCTAATATATTAAAGCTTGTTAAACTTGAAATTGGATAGAAATATTCACATTTGTTTACTACAACACACTTAATAAAGTATGTATTTATGATAATATAAAGTAAAGAGGTGATTGTATGAAAAGTAAAAAAGAGTTCACGATAAAATCATATTCTATTAAAATGTATCCGTTGTGCATTGTTGGAGTAGTGCTTGCTATTTTATCGGACTTTATACGTTTTCTTGTTCCTAAAGAAGTATTAACCATGTCTTATGTTGCAATATATATTGCTATTTGTATTATAGCTATGGTTATTTTTATAGTGCGGAGCAGCTATGATTATAAAAAACATAAAAAGTATGCAATTCTTACAATTGCTTCTGCCATAGTCATATTAGTAGGGCGCATATTTGTACCACATATTTTTACTGGATATTTCAGCTCAATGCTTGGTAACATACTGGACTTTGAAACAATATTAACTATTTTACTCATTGTACTTATAGGCATGCCTATGTTTGATTTGCTTCAGACACTGAAATATGTACAACCACCGCAAACACAAATATCAGATAACGAAAATACAAATTCATCAAACTGATTTAAAACCACAATAGATAGAACAGTCAGATAAATTCCAATTTATCAAACGATTGTAATAAAACAGCCGGGCTGATTTTCAGCCCGGCTGTAATTTTTGCATTATTTAAGGAATGCGCTGTATGCTGTTTTAAATGCAATATCAATTGATTTGTGTACGTTTGCTTCGTTCATCACATTTACACCGCTGATTGTTATACCGCCGCGGCCTGCAATTTTGCCCAGCAGCAGTTCATAGTCGCCCATTTCCATTGCGGCTTTAAATGTTTTTTCCGCTATATCCTGACCAACTTCGCGGTCGATACCCAGATTCTCTGCAGTGTTGATAAAGCAGTTCATAATATATGCAGCATAGCACAGGCCACAGGCAGCTAAAGCGGTAAGAGAAGTGAGTTCGTTTTCTTCACATTCAATGATTGTACCAACCTTGCGGAACATATTTTTGATTTCTTCCTTGTTGTCTGCTTCACCGTCAAAGCATACACCAACTATGGAAACACCGTTTTCAGCGGCCAGAGTAGGGATAACCCTTACCACCTGCTGTACAGGAAAACGCTGTTTCAGTTCTGCCATTTTTACTTCTGCCATACAGCTGATAATCAGCTTGCCTGCAAAATCACAGTCAGACATATCATTTTCCATAAATGGCTTTTTAGGAATGGTGAAAATCACGGCATCACTGCAGGCCACAAGATCCTTTGTTGACAGTGCAGGAATACCCATATCCTGTGCTCTTTTTACAGCGCGTTCGTTGTTGTCGTGAACAACAATATCTTCCTTGGTAACACCGCCTTTAATAAGACCGGTTGTCAGGCTTCTGCCCATATCGCCAAAACCAATTATACCAATTTTCATATCTGACCTCTATATTTCGATAAATTTTAATCTTTATAAAAATTATATTACACTGTGGCACGAAAATCAATAAAAAAGCGGTAAATTATCCATACAGAATAATTTACTGCTTATTTTTAATAATACATATACAGCTGGCAAGGAATCATACCATTGTACAGTTTTCTTCTCTTGTTGGCTTTTTTGCCGTAGTTTGTTTCAAATTCGCTGTCTGCTGTGATGATGTATGCAGCTTTTACAGGATTTGTTGTCAGCTGGCGGGACAGTGTCTTTTCCAGCTTTGTGGCTGTTTCAATATCACCCAGTCTTTCGCCATACGGTGGGTTTGTGATAACCACTGTGTTTTCTTCCGGTGAGAAATTCTTTACATCAGCTTCAAAAAACTTTACGTATTTTGCCACGCCTGCTTTGTCTGCGTTTTTCTTTGCAATTTCCAGCACCAGCGGGTCAATATCAAAACCATATGCACGGAAATCAGCATCTTTGATGATGGCATCCTTTGCTTTCTGTCTTTCTTCTGCCCATATTTCTTTACTGATAAAGGCATAGTTTTCAGCTGCAAATTTTCTTTTCAGACCAGGTGCAATGTTCAGTGCCTTTTCTGCTGCTTCAATCAGCAGTGTGCCACTGCCGCAGAATGGGTCCTGAATAACGCTGTCTTTACGCACTCTTGCCAGGTCAACAATAGCTGCTGCCAGTGTTTCCTTGATAGGTGCTTCACCGCTGTGTCTGCGGTAACCGCGTTTATGCAGACCATCCCCTGATGTGTCCAACATTACACTTACCACATCTTTTCTGATGGAAAATCTGATTTTGTACAGGTTGCCTGTTTCAGGCAATATTGTTGTTTTGTACTGTTTGCGCAGTTTTTCAACAATAGCTTTTTTCACAATGCTCTGACAGGCAGGCACGCTGGACAGTGTGGAAGACAGGGAAGAACCTTTTACAGGGAACTGACAGTCCACAGGAAGAATTGCTTTCCAGTCGATGGCGTTTACACCGTCAAACAGCTCATCAAAGGTTTTTGCTTTGAATTCCTTCAGCAGAATCATAACTCTTTCTGCTGTGCGCAGGTTTATATTTGCGGCGGCAATAGTGTGTTCATCACCGGTGAAAATAATTCTGCCGTCAGACACCTGAATATCTTCTCCGCCAATTTTCTTTATCTCATAGTTAAGCACGCTTTCAGTGCCGAAATAACAAGGAGCAACAAGTGTGTATTTCATTTAATGTTCCTTTCTTTTATGGTTAAAAAATAAAACTCATATCTTATTAAGTATAAAATATTATGGCATTATTTGCAATAAAAATTTTATTTACCACAATAATCATAATATAATCTGCAGGGAGTGGGGATTTTATATGCAAAAGGTCAAAATTCCTTTATTTTATTGCATTTTTTGCGGGTTGGTGCTACAATTTACACCATAACAGATATGTGTCAGTACTTGTTTACAGCTGCTGCATATATCTTTTTTTGTACATAATTCTCTGTTGGAGGTCAATATATGTTAAAAGACAAATTTCTGTTTGAAAAAAGCTTTTTCAGTCAGGTTTTTGCAATAATGTTGCCAATGGCTCTGCAGAATGTTATCAGCTTTGGCGTAAATGCCATGGACTCCATTATGCTGGGCTCACTTGGTGATATAGCTGTTTCCGGTGCAAATCTGGGCGGCCAGCCGTTTTTCCTTATGTCTATGGTGGGCTTTGGTCTGGCAAGTGGCGGCTCTGTGCTGATTTCACAGTACTGGGGTCAGGGAAACAAAGAGGTTATCCGCAAAGTGATGCGTATTTCCATGCTGGCTATTACCATTGTTTCTGTTGCTGCAACTGTTGTGTGCTTCTTTTTCCCTTATCAGGTTATGAGCCTGTACACCAATGAACTGGAAGTGCAGCAGGCGGCGGCAGGTTATCTGCGTGTTATTTCTATCGGATTTATCTTCTATGCAATTGCCAACAACTATATGAACAGCCTGCGTGCTGTGGAAAACGTAAAAATGTCCACACTGGTTTATGGTATGTCTTTCTTTGTAAACGTTTTCTTCAACTATGTTTTCATATTCGGCAAATTCGGCGCTCCTGCCCTTGGTGTGGTAGGCGCAGCTATGGGTACTTCAATTGCCCGTATTTTTGAGTTTATATGTGTTACAGTATATATGTATTTCGTGGAAAAGAAGATAGGCTACAAAATGCATTGTATGTTCAAAATTGACACGGCACTTATACCAGACTTTCTCCACTACGCTCTGCCTGTTGTGGGCAACGAAATGATATGGGGGCTGGGCGCTACAGTTACCAGCATGATTATGGGCCGTATCGGTTCCACATTTGTGGCGGCAAACAGCATTGTAAACGTTATTGCACAGCTGGCACAAGTGTTTATCTTTGGCATTTCCAATGCTGCTGCCGTTGTGTGCGGCAAAACAATCGGTGAAGGTCAGAAAGAAAGAGCACAGAAAGCGGCTCACACCCTGTTGCTGATGGCTGTAGTGTTTGGTGTGGTAAGTGCTGTGGTTATATGGCTGCTGCGCAATCCTTTCCTTACAATCTATGATATTACCCCGGAAGCCAAAACATCTGCATACAATATGATGTTTGTTCTGGCTCTTACACAGCCTATAGGTGCCATTGATATTATCAGCATTATCGGTATTCTCCGCGGCGGCGGTGATACCAAGCTGGCTCTGGCTCTTGATGGTGGCGGTATGTGGGTAATCAATATTCCTATGGGTATTCTCACTGGTCTGGTGCTGAAAATTCCTGCACAGTGGATTTTCCTTGCAATGAGAAGTGACTCTTTTATCAAAATATTTATTGAGCTTAAAAGAATCACCAGCGGCCGCTGGATAAGAGCGGTTACACGTGATGATGCATAAATGTTAGTTTTGTGCATAATAATACAAAATTTGTTTGACACTTGAACATTTTTTGTATATAATATATAGTGTAAAATAATACGAAATTGGTACAAGTATGCAAGATATCTCCATAAAAAATCTTGAAAATGCCAGAGCCGGCAATGCAAAGGATATTCAGATTATATACGATGCTTTCAGGCCGGCCGTTTACTCTTGTGCCGCCAAGCTGCGTGGCGAAAGTTTTGACTTTGAAGACGCAGTACAGGAAGGTAATATAGGTCTATTCAAAGCTATTTTAAGCTACCGTGAAAACAAAGGTGCTTCTTTTGCAACCTATGCTAAAAAATGTATTTTGAACAATATGTTATCTGCAAGACAGGCAGCCCAGGCACAGAAACACGCTGTGCTGACAAACGCACTGCCTCTTGATGAAAGTATTCTTTTGCAGAGTTTTGAAACCGATTTTATAAACAGGGAACAGAACAAGGAATTTATCAGTATTGCCAAGCAGAAGCTGTCGGCTTTTGAATTTCTGGTTTTCAGTCTGTACACAATGCAGTATTCTTATAAGGAAATTGCACAGGTCACAGGCAAAACGGAAAAATCTGTAAACAACGCAATACAGAGAATTCATGCCAAACTTCGTAAATAGGCACATAAGTGCTTATTGATATCCAGGCGCGTCTTTAAGAGCAATCCACATTGGTTTAAATTCACTCCTGGCTAAACAAATACATTTTTATTTTGAAGGAGAAAACCACCAATGTATCAGGACAAAACTTTAGTATGCAAAGACTGCGGCAAAGAATTTGTATTCACAGCAGGCGAACAGGCATTCTACGCAGAACGCGGCTTTGAAAACGAACCACAGCGCTGCAAACCTTGCCGTGACGCAAGAAAAAATCAGGTAAAAGGAACAAAAGAATACTTCACAACCACATGTGCAAACTGCGGTAAAGAAGCAAGAGTACCTTTCCGTCCAAGAGAAGACAGGCCTGTTCTGTGCAGCGAATGCTTTGCAGCAAAACAGGAAGGCAAATAATTTCTGTAAATAATTGCACCACCTCTGCGGAGGTGGTGCTTTTTATAATATATAATTTAAGAGCGGAAAGTTTTTAAAGATTATATTGGTTTGATAAATTATCATTTATCTTATGGTTTCAAGTTTTTTTATCTGTTTTATACTACCATATATCAGCATTTTACACAATAACATCCGTGAACTACAACAATAATTGCATTTTCCTGCATATTATGTTAAACTATTTATAACTATTATTATTTAAAGCGAGACCCCATAAAATGATAGATATTAAAAAAGTTACAATACCGGCACTTACAGGAGCAGAGAGACGCAGGGCGTACATTTATGTACCAGATGAAGCTATGGCGCATCCGGACCGCCGCTATCCAGTACTGTATATGTTTGACGGCCAGAATGTCTTTCTGGACAGCCATGCTACCTACGGCAAAAGCTGGGGTATGCTGGATTTTCTGCAGTCGCACAATGTGCCTCTGATTGTTGCAGCGGTGGAGTGTAACCACCATCCGGACAATGGCAGGCTGAAAGAGTATTCACCTTTCACCTTTGAAGAAGAACGCTTCGGCCGTGTGCAGGGCAAAGGCAAAATCACTATGGACTGGTTTGTAAATTCTTTCAAACCGTATGTAGACCGCCATTACCCTACCTTGCCGGACAGAAAACACACCTTTATTTCCGGTAGCAGTATGGGCGGCCTGATGACAGTGTATGCTGTCACAAAATATAACCACGTATTTTCACGCGGCGCAGCTCTTTCCCCAAGCCTGTGGGTAAACACAGCCGGGCTGGAAAGAATGATACGCCGCACAGATTTCGGCACAGATACAGTGCTGTATATGGACTATGGCAGCGAGGAATTCGGCTGGAAACCGGATATGCTGAAAGGCTATAACCGTATATGCAACGCTTTTACAGAAAGCGGAGTAATGCTAACATCCCGTATTATCCCGGGCGGTACCCATCAGGAAGCCAGCTGGGAAAAACAGCTTCCGTTCCTTATGTATGTTTTGTTTTACAATCTTGATTAGGAGAATATAATATATGGAAATTCAATATTTCAGACACTACAGCAACGCACTTGGCAGAGATATGGAATGCAAAGTTTACGGCCATGCAGGCAAACCTGTTCTGTTCATCCCATGCCAGGACGGCAGATTTGTGGACTTTGAAAACTTTAAAATGATTGATGAATGGGCAAAATGGATTGAAGAAGGCAAAGCAATGGTTTTCTCAATCGATACAATAGACAAAGAAACCTGGTCTGACCAGTATGGTTTCCCTGCAACAAGAATCCGCCGCCACGAACGGTGGGTGCACTACATTGTAGATGAATTTGTACCATTTATGCGCAATATGGCAAATGAAAGAAACGGCTGGACAGGCTACCCTGGCATTATGGTGTTCGGTGCAAGTATGGGTGCAAACCACAGTGTAAACCTGTTCCTGCGTTTCCCTGAAATTTTTGACAGTATGTTGGCACTCAGCGGCATCTACAATAACAGTATGTTCTTTGGCGATTATATGGACGAAGTTCTGTATATGAATAGTCCTGCACTGTATCTGCAGAATATGCAGCCACACCACCCATATGTACAGAGATACAACAATAACAAAGGTATCATCTGTACTGGTCAGGGTGCATGGGAAGAACCTGGCACACTGCGCTGGCTGGAAGAAAACTTCAAGCGTCTGGGTGCAAATATCTGGTGTGACTACTGGGGCTATGATGTAAACCATGACTGGCCTTGGTGGTACAAACAGGTACAATATTTTGTTCCGAAATTGCTAGGTCTTGAATAACCTGGTCAATATATAGCAAAAATCCCCAAAACACTATAAAATTTAAGAGAGAAGAGTGATTAAAATGAAAAACTTTATTTTTATTTCCCCAAACTTCCCAACAAACTACTGGCAGTTCTGTAAAGAACTGAAAAACAACGGTCTCAACGTTCTGGGTATCGGTGATGCTCCATATGACGAACTGCGTCAGGAACTGAAAGACAACCTGAACGAATACTACAAAGTAAGCAGCCTGGAAAATTATGACGAAGTTTTCCGCGCAGTTGCTTTCTTCACATTCAAATACGGCAAAATTGACTGGCTGGAATCCAACAACGAATACTGGCTGGAAAGAGATGCTGCCCTGCGTACAGAATTCAACATTACAAGTGGCTTCAAAAATGAAGATATCCCACGCATCAAATACAAATCCAAAATGAAAGAATTCTACACAAAAGCAGGCATCCCTGTTGCAAGATACCATCTGGTTACAGACGATATCGAAGGCTGCCGTGAATTCCTGAAAGTTGTTGGCTACCCTGTAATCGTTAAACCAGACAACGGTGTTGGTGCAGAAGCTACATACAAACTGTCCTGCGATGAAGACCTTGTGAACTTTATGAACACAAGACCAGCACACGTTCCATACATTATGGAAGAATTCATCAATGCTGAAATCTACTCCTATGATGCAATCATTGACTCCAAAGGCGAACCAATCTGGGAAGCCGGCAACGTAACGCCATTCTCACTGATGGATGTTGTAAACAACAATGACAACTCTGTTTACTACATTGTAAAAGAACTGAAAGACGACGTGCGCAAAGCAGGCCGTGCTACAGTAAAGAGCTTTGGCGTAAAGAGCCGTTTTGTTCACTTTGAATTCTTCCGTCTGCTGTCTGACCACGAAGGTCTGGGCAAAAAAGGCGATGTAATGGCACTGGAAGTAAATATGAGACCTGCAGGCGGCTTCACACCTGACCTGTTCAACTATCACGCATCCACAAACGTTTACAAAATCTGGGCTGATATGATTGCTTATGACTCAACCCTGATGACATCCGGCAACAAATACTGGTGCCCATTTGCAGGCAGACGTGACGGCAAAAACTTTGTTATGAACCACGTTGCTATTATGGCAAAATACGGCGACAAAATCAAAATGGCAGAAAGAATCCCTGAAGCACTTTCAGGCGCTATGGCTGATATGATGTACGTTGCCACATTTGACACAGAAGAAGAAATGAACCAGTTCTACAAAGATGTTCTGGAAGTAAGAGAATAATCAGAAATCCGATAAAAAGCTCTGCAGTTTTTCTGCAGAGCTTTTTGGTGAGTGTATAAGAAAAAGAAGCCAGTGATTGTATGTTTTCTGATAATGTGGTAGAATAGTAACAGATGGATAAATTTGAATTTTGCGAATAGTTAAATGATTTGAAGTTTATCGAGGATAGTTATGACTTATAAAGAAAAAATTAAAATGGCTGAGGAAAAAAATATTATAATTAATTATGATTTGCTAAAACAAGATAATATAGTTGGTATATATAAATTTTTTAAGGTCAAAGAAGACGAAAGATACTGTTTCTACATAGGTAAAGCAACTGATGTAGCATTTAGGCTACTTGGAGCAAGCAAAGGACATATTTATATGTATCTAAATGAAGACTATTCGAAACTGGTTCCATTAGAGATAAAAAACTCCTTAGAAGACAACTATAATATTGAAGTTGAAATAGAAGAAATAAATTATGAAGATACATATTTTTCAAGAGCATCACATCGTCTTGCACTTGCTGAAATTCAAGAGATAGTTAAATATCAAAACATTGGTCAATGTTTACTACAAACACCAGAAGGCGCTGGTAGAAAAGAGAAAGATTTTTGGGAAAAGAATTATAAAAAACTTTCAGATTATTAGAATGCGAAAATTCAATTTTATAAATCCCAATTTTACTGACAGTCAGTCGAATTTCAATTTTCTTTATAATGGTCTGGAAATAATATAAACCGGTAAAGCTT
>CAZYSS010000061.1:0-12423 GCA_964649845.1 uncultured Oscillospiraceae bacterium | reverse complement strand
CTTCGTTACACTGATGTGTTGCACCGTCTTCACCTACAGAGATACCTGCATGTGTAGCACCGATTTTAACGTTCAGATGTGGGTAACCAACACTGTTTCTAACCTGTTCAAATGCTCTGCCTGCTACAAACATAGCAAAGGAAGATACAAATGGAATTTTGCCTGTTGTTGCAATACCAGCTGCAATACCAACCATGTTGGATTCAGCAATACCACAGTCAAAATGTCTTTCAGGGAATGCTTTTTTGAAAACGCCTGTTTTTGTTGCACCTGCAAGGTCTGCGTCGAATACAACAACATCAGGATTTACTTTACCAAGTTCGGCCAAAGCGTTGCCATAACTTTCTCTTGTTGCGATTTTTACGTCTGACATATTACTTAGCCTCCAATTCTTTTGCTACTGCTTCCAGTTCTTCCATAGCCTGTGCGTACTGTTCAGCATTTGGTGCGCTGCCGTGCCATGAAGCTTTGTTTTCCATGTAGGAAACGCCTTTACCTTTTACAGATTTCTGTACAATAACCCATGGCTTGCCGTTCTTTTCAGCTGTCTTTTCAAATGCTGCGTGGATGCTGTCAAAGTCATGAGCATCAGCTGTTACAACGTTCCAGCCAAATGCAGCAAATTTGTCTGTAATTGGATATGGAGACATAACTTCTGCAACATTACCGTCAATCTGCAGGCCGTTGTTGTCAACGATTGCTACAAGGTTGTCCAGTTTGTAGTGTGCAGCAGCCATAGCAGCTTCCCAAACCTGGCCTTCCTGGATTTCACCATCGCCCAAAGCTGTGTAAACTGTAAATGTTTTGCCGCTGATTTTGCCGCCAAGTGCCATACCAACTGCTGTAGAAATACCCTGACCAAGAGAACCTGTTGTCATATCAACGCCAGGAATGTGTTTCATATCAGGATGGCCCTGCAGAAGTGCGCCTGTTTTACGGAGTTTCAGCAGTTCTGCTTTATCAAAGTATCCTTTTTCAGCCAACACTGAATAAAGAGCAGGAGCTGTGTGACCTTTTGAAAGAACAAATCTGTCTCTGTCTGGGTCCTGTGGATTTTTTGGATCTACATTCATTTTGTAGAAATAGAGATAAGTGAGTGTATCTGTCAGAGACAGAGAACCACCCGGGTGTCCGCTTTTTGCGCTGTGAACTGCAGTAACGATGTCTTTTCTTACTTCAACTGCTACCTTTTCAAGCGCAAGTTTGATTTTTGCGTCCATATTGTCCTCCTAAATGTATGAATTTATTATTTGTGCCAACAAATGCCCTACTCCGCCGTCTGTGCAAGCCGGTACAGTTATGTGGCATATTTTCTTGATGTCATCCGGGGCGTTATCCACACACACGCTCAGTCCTGCATTCTGCAGAATCTCCACGTCATTATAATAATCCCCTACTGCTATTGTATTGTTTATTTGTATTTTAGTCAAGTCACATAATTTTCTAAGTGCCTTGCCTTTGGTTATATTTTTAGGCATCATTTCAAAATAAATGGTATTTGTCATTACAAATTCCACTTCATCGCAATGAATGTTCTCCTCACAGTATTTTTTCATTTTAAGAAGAGTTTCATTTTTATCAGCCCAGAGAACTTTAATCCATCCGTTTGAAATCTGTTCTGCTTCGGTATCGATGTAACTCAGTTTTTCATCTGTGAGGTGCCAATAGGTATAATCATTTTCTATGATAAGATAGGTTCTGAAATTATCGCACATAATTTCACAGCCTACATCAGGAAATTCAGCAATCAGCTGTTTAAGAATATCTTTTGCAGCTTCAGGCAGTACAGAACGTGAAAGAACATTCCCGGTTTCATAGTCATAAATTACACCGCCATTATATGTTATAGCAGGCGCGTTCAGCCTGATCTGCCCCAGATAACGACTGACAGACTCTACACTTCTGCCTGTTGCGACAGTAAATTTACCTCCCATTTCCTGGAACTTTTCAATCATTTCAATATTATATTGTGGTATACCTTCTTTGGCTGTAAGCAGCGTATTGTCAAGGTCGCTGATTACAAGTATTTCGTTTATTTTTTTTGCCATAATTACTTTATCTTAACTTTATTATAGAATTTTTTGAATTGGTCACACCACGGTGACGAAAACTCCATATATTCATTTTTTACAGGGTGAATAAAACCAATAACACCGGCGTGCAACGCCTGGCCATCAAGTTCCCTGATGATTTTCCGTGGACCATATACTGGGTCACCAGCCAGAGGATGGCCTATGCTCTGCATATGCACACGAATCTGATGTGTTCGGCCTGTTTTCAGTTTTGCTTCAATCAGTGTAAAGCCGTTCAGCTTTTCGAGAACTTTATAATGTGTAAAAGCATTTTTTGAATTAACAGGTGTGACACAGAACTTCTTTCTGTCAGTTTTATGCCTGCCTATAGGCGCATCTATGTCACCTTCATCATTTTTAACATTGCCATAAACTATGGCATTGTATACCCTGGTGATTGAATGTTCTTTGAACTGCCGCGCCAGGTGCTCGTGGGCAATATCGTTTTTTGCCACAACCAGCAAACCGGAGGTATCTTTATCAATTCTGTGTACAATACCCGGGCGGATTTCACCGTTTATTCCCGACAGACTGTCTTTGCAGTGATACATTAATGCATTTACCAGGGTGCCATTTTCATTTCCGTTGGCAGGATGTACCACCATTCCTTTGGGCTTGTTAACCACCAAAATATGCTCATCCTCATAATAAATTTCCAGCGGAATATTTTCCGGTACTATTTCGGTTTCTTTAGGTGGATGCACTGTAATCTGTATCCGGTCACCTGATTTTATCTTATAGCTTTTGGTAACAGTTTTATCATTAACCAGAATATCTCCGTTATCCAACAATATCTGTACAGAATTTCTGGAGTAATCAGTATTCTGTGAAATATATAAGTCCAGTCTTTTCCCCACATCATCAGTTGTGGCTGTAAATAAAATAATATCCACTATGCATTACCCTTTTTGTAAAATTCTGTATAAACAGTATAAATCGCATATAAACCTACGCCGGCGCACACATAAATATCTGCCACATTGAATATTGCAAAATCCATAAACAAGAATTCAAAGTAGTCTATTACATACCCCTGAAAAACTCGGTCTATAAGATTGCCAACACCGCCTGAAAAAATAAGCAGAAAACAAAATCTTTCAAACCTGTCTCCAAATGGCTTCACAAACAGAAAGAACGCCATTACCACCAGTGCCACTGCAGTGACAACAGCAAGAAAAACTGTTTTTCCGCTAAGCATACTGAAAGCCATACCAGTATTTTCAAGATAGCGTAAGCCCAGAAAATACGGAATCACTGTAACAGCACCATTTCCTGCCAGATATGTGGCTGCAAGATATTTACTGTATCTGTCCAGTAAAATCAATAAAATTGAAAAAATAACACTATAAATCAAAATTTTCTCCTGAAAAACGCAAAAAGATTAGCGCAAAAGCGCTAATCTTCCCTTAATTATTCTTCGCTAAAAAGTGAAGAAACGCTTTTGAATTTATCTTCCGGTACAGATTCTTCAGCTGCTTCAGCAACATCTGCATCGGCTGTAGCAACAGTTTCCACAACAGATTCTTCAGCAACAGCTTCTTCTGTCACATTTGTTTCTTCATCCTTTTCTTCCGGAAGAGTGCTTAATGATTTGATATGTTCCATATAAAGGGCAAGAACACTGTTTTTGAAATCACTTACTTCTTTTTTCAAACAGTTAAGTGTTTCTTCAGTGCCTTCAATTTCATTGTAGGCAGATGAAATAATATCATTTTTCTTGATTGTAGCTTCTCTGATAATATTATCTGCTTTTACTCTGGCATCTGAAACAATACTTTCACCAAGACGCTGTGCATTGATAAGAGTTGTTTTAATGCTTTCTTCTTCAGCTTTATACTGCTCTACTTTTTCAGCCAGAAGATAAAGTTTTTCTTCAAGGTCTTTCTTTTCGTTTTCCAGAGCTTCAAAAGCATCTGCAACATTTTCCATAAAAGAATCTACGTCTTCCGGTCTGTAACCGCGCATTCCCCTTTCAAAAGTAATCTGGCGGATTTCATCAGCTGTAAACATTGTAATAGCCCCCCTAATATTTATAATATGTTATAAAAAATCTGTCTTTTCGGCTTTTGGAGCCATCAAAAGAAAGTTTAAATTTACCACGGCCACGTATACTGAGCACATCTTCGTCCATAATTTCAAAATCAGAATGTCTGGCAAGAAGATGATTTACAGATACAAGTCCCTGTTTTATTAAAGTAACTGCTTCATTTCTGCTGCAGTTCAGTACAGCGCTCACAACTGCATCCAGACGAAGCGAAGCAACAGTAATATTTTTTTCCAACGAAACCTGTCTGTGGTAGACAACAGGTTCATAGTAATATTGAAAATCCACAGAACTGTGGCGGACACTTTTCAGTTCACTGATAATAATCGGTGCCATCTGATTATGGCACACAATAAAGCATCTGGAACCGTCTACAATAATGTCACCTATATATTCCCTTTTAATCATAAGGTTCATTATAGCACCAAGAAAATCACGATGATTCAGCTTTTCATCAGGGTCAATATCTGAACAGATTATGCTTACGGGATAATCATACGGGTAAACTTCATCATACTCATCGCAGACACAGGCTATAAGGCGTTCTGTATCACCTTCAAAACCTGCATAAAAAACAATTTTAAGCCCACAGAATTTATTGAACTGTGAAATAAACAGTTCTTTTTCCCTTAAATTCAGAAAGGTAGAAAATGATTTTATATGTAATTTGTCTGCTTTTTCACACAATGAAAATGCTTTTTTACAGAAAACTGTCTCTTCCTGTGTCTGTGGAGGTATAAAGCCTCTCAATTAATACAAAGCTCCCTGTGAATCGTAATCTTCCAGCAGGCCGATACCTGAAATATCAACATTGTATGGTGTGATAAGGAATGTGGAATTTGCAATTTTCTGTACGTTGCCGGAATTTGCATATGCAACACCTGAAAGGAAGTCTACAAGGCGTCTAGCAACTTCTTTACTGGCAGACTCAAGATTGAGAACAACTGTCTTTTTGGCATTGAGACTGTCAGCTATATCGCTTGCTTCCTCAAAACGTTCAGGCTTTACCAGAACTACCTGCAGCTGTGGAAGAGAAGAAATGGATACATTTCTTTCCTTTTTTACCGGTGCAGATGCAGATACTGTGTTCTGAGTAAAATCAGCTTTGAATGTATTTTCAGCAACCGCTACTTCATCTTCTTCACCTTCAACTACTTCTTCTTCGTTTTCGTATTCGTCATCGTCTTCAATACCAAAAAATGTGCCTTTTACTTTTTCCAAAATACCCATTTTGTGCTCCTTTATGTTATAAATTATAATTTCTTGCCCCAAAAATGCCTGTGCCAACACGTACAAGAGTGCTACCTTCGGCTATGGCCCATGGATAGTCTCCAGACATACCCATAGACAGAATACACATATCTATATTATCTAATTTTTTATCTGATATGTCAACAAATAATTTGTGCATTTGACCAAAATACTTTCTCACTTCTGCTGTATCATCTATAGGCGGAATGCACATAAGACCTTTTACAGTAAGGTTTTTGAATTCAGAAAGCTGATGTACCAGTTCCATTGTCTGACTGTATGATATGCCGCTTTTGCTTTCTTCATCGCCTATGTTTATTTCAAGGCAGATGTTGGCTTTTTTGCCTGCTTTTCCATACTGTTTTTCAATTTCATTTGCAAGTTTAAGGCTGTTTACACTCTGGATTGTATCTGTCAGGTTAGGCAGATATTTAACTTTGTTTGTCTGTAATGTACCGATAATATGGCAAGGCACATTATTGGTCTGGAAGAACTCTGCTTTCTGCTGCAGTTCCTGTACTCTGTTTTCTCCAAACAGTCTGATACCTGCATCATATGCCACCTGCAGTTTTTCTGCAGGCTGGGTTTTTGACACGCCCATAAGAATAACATCTTCAGGTTTTCTGCCATATTTTATACAGGCTTCTATTATATCTTCCTGTACTCTTTTTACATTTTCAGCTACATAACTATAAATATTTTCCATCGTACAAATTACGTCCTTTCACAATAATTGAGTCATATAATTCAACCTGATTGTTCTCACTTTTTGTTTTGGGGACAATCACATAGTTATCATCTTCAAATATAGGTGATATTTTCCTGAAATAAACCACATTTGAAAAATTCACATAAACACCCATCTGTCCATCTACAAAATGAATGGCAGATTTTGGAATTTTAATACCGGTATACTGTTTGAAAAGGATTTCACAATCAGTTACACGGGTTACAGCTGTCTGCTGGTCCATAACAGTACATTCCAGCACCACCATAGTTTTATCGCCCAGGTCAATCACTTTTTCCACTGTGGCTTTTTTGAAATCGTTGTTGTTTATATCCAGAGAAATATTGAGGGTACGGCCCTCGTAAATATTTTCCGCAAGAGCACTGTCTACATATGTAACAAGTGACCATCTGTAATGGGTGATTATTTTACCGTATTCACCCGAATTCCGGCTGTAGTCAGCAGATGAACTGATAATCTCCATTCCCTGTTCATAAGTCAGTGTTTCAAAATTCTCAACAGTAGCTATATCTTCATAGCCATCTACCGACTGTATAAAATAGCCGGCATATGGTGAATACAGCGTGTTTACAGGTGCGGATATTGCAGCTTTGGTGGTGTTGATTTCACTTTCCAATTGTGCTTGAGCAGCGGAAAAATCAGTTATCCTACCTGTTGCCACACCTATCTTGTTCAGGCTTAAAGTAATCCGGGTAAGTGAATCAAGAACATTGTCATATTCTTTTAAGCTGCCGAGCTGTGACAGGCCTGAAAGCTGGGCAGTAAGCTGCTTTCTGGTGGTGGAAATATCCAGAACACCACCATCTGTATAACCGGCGGCGGTTTTTATATCGTCCAAAGTCTGCTGTCTGTTGCGGAGGTATGTTATTTTCTCAACATCTGAATATGCAGGATATGTCTGGGCCAACATATTTCCTTTGGATGCTCTTTCACCATTGTCCATTATATAGTCAACCACACCGCCTGAATTATCAGTCAGTACTTTTTCTTCTCGGCAGACAATGCCCTGGGAAATAATGCTGTCATTGATATATCCTTCAGCAGCCCTGACGGTATCCACCCCGTTTGCATTCACAAGATACATCTGCAGGAAAATGTATACTGCCAGAAACAAAGCAATAAACGGTATCCAATTTTTCTTTTTGCTTTTTGAAGTATGTTTTTCGCTTCTCTGATTTTCCATAAAATTATTTGCCTAAAAATTCTTTTGTGATTTCAACTGCTCTATCTTTATAGTTTTCTTTATCTATAAGCAGCCAGTTGATGTCTCTCATTCTGTTAAACCACGTCAGCTGACGCTTTGCATAGTTTCTTGACGCCTGCTTAAGCTTGTCTATACAGCTTTCCAGAGAGCTTTCTCCCTCAAAATATGGGAAAAACTCCTTATATCCTATGGCACTGACACAGGTTTTGAATGTATTTCTGTTATCGTATACATATCTGGCTTCAGGCAATATGCCTTCCTCCATCATTATATCTACACGATAATTTATGTTGTTATATAATTTCTGTCTGTCTTCAAAATTCAGTCCCAGTAAAAGCACGTCATAGGGCTTTTCGGCAGGTTTTGAATTCTGCAGCTGCCAGGTCATATTATGTCCTGTAAGCCTGTAAATCTCTATGGCACGCAGCACACGTACATGATTGTTCGGGTGTACTGTCTGTGCATAGTCAGGGTCAATCTGCCTGAGAATACCATACATATATTCAGCTCCATATTCTGCCAGCTGTTGCTGCAGCTCCTGCTTTATCTGTGTATTGTCAGGCTGATCTGAAAACCTGATTCCGTTTATAAGGCTTTCAATATATAGCCCGGTACCGCCTGCTATAACAGGCAGCTTTCCGCGAGAAATTATATCATCAATGGCTTTTGAAGCCATTTCGACAAACTGCTGTACATTATATGGCTGGTCAGGTTTTAAAATATCAACCAGATGATGCGGAGCAACATTCTGTTCTTCTGCAGTGGCTTTTGCAGTGCCTATATCAAGTTTTTTGTAAACCTGCATAGAGTCTGCAGATATAATTTCACCGTTAAACTTCTGTGCCAGCAATAAAGACAAGCCTGTTTTACCACTGGCTGTAGGGCCGCATATAACAACTATTTTCTTTTTATCTGCCAAATTGTTTTTCCAGCTCCTTCTTACTGATTGATATGATTATAGGTCTGCCATGTGGACAATACAGAGGTATTTTTTCATTTATGATGTCTTTCACCAGCTGTGTAATCCGGTTTATCTCTGCTTTATCCCCTGCTTTAATGGCACTACGGCAGGCAACGGAATGGAATATCCAATCCAGTTTTTCGCTGATTTCTGCCTTGTTGCCATTTGCAAGATTATAAGCAATCTCACTCACCAGTGCCTGTGGGTCTTCGCTTGTAATATACATTGGAATAGCACGTACGATAACACCCTGTCCGCCAAAATCTTCTATCTCAAAGCCCTGTTCTTCCAGAAGTGAAATATCCTCCATAACTGCTGCTTTTTCTTCAGCTGAAAGTTTCACTGTAACCGGAATCATAAGCATCTGTTTGCCGGTTTTTATGTTCTGTTTCAGTTTTTCATACAACAGTCTTTCGTGAGCGGCGTGCTTATCTATTACAATCATTTCATCACCGGACTGACAAAGAATATATGTAGAAAATACTTCTCCCAGAACTATTATATTTTCCTCATCAGCAGTCAGGAAAGTGTTTGTCGATGATACAATATCCTGTGTTTCGGATATTTCACATTCAACATTATCTGAAGTATTGTTATCTGATACACGTTCTGAAACATTGTTGTGCTCATAGTTGAATGCCTGCACAACAGGATTAGACCTTATATATGGCACAAAGCTTTCGCTTTCAAAACAATCTGTGTCTTTCCGTGTTGATTCACCACTCATTTGAGGAACAATGTATTTGTTCACATATTTATCTGTATTTTCCTGTTTTTTAAGGTTAAACGGCAAAGAAAACGTGTCATATTCCGCTTCTTCTTCCTTTTTATGAACAGGAATATCTGTAAAGGATTGTTGCTTTACAGTATTGTTGTCTTTTTCAAATACTGTTTTTTGCTTGAATGAGAACTGTTTAAGTGTCACATCTGTACTTATAGCCATTTTTACGGCACGGTAAACAACAGAAAATATTTCTCCCTCATTGGCAAAACGCACCTCTGTTTTGGCCGGATGTACATTTACATCCACAGCATCGTATGGCATTTCGATATTAAGTACATAACCTGGGAATTTCCCTACCATTACCGTGCCCTTATATGCATTTTCTGTTGCAGCAATAACAGTCTTGTTTTTTACAAATCTTGAGTTTATAAATGAAAATTGCATATTGCGGGACTGGCGCGATGCATGAGGCTGTGTAACATAGCCTGTGATTCTGTATTTTTCATCACTATAATCAACCTGTGCCAGAGTTGCAGCATATTCTGTTGAGAACAAAGCTGCAATGGTATTCAGCAGATTACCGTCGCCGATTGTCTGGAAAACTTCTTTTCCGTCTTTTATAAATGTAAATGAAATATCAGGTTTGGACAGTGCAAGGTTTGTCAGAATGTCCTGAATATACCCTGCTTCTGTAGCATCCTTTTTAAGGAATTTCATTCTGGCCGGTGTATTGTAAAACAGGTCTCTTACTATAAAACGGGAACCTGTTACAAAGGGTTTAACTTCAAAAGAAGTTTCTTCACCTCCTGAAAGCTGAATTTCTATGGCAAAATCCTGCATTTCAGTTTTTGTAATAAGTGTAAGGTGTGAAACACTGGCAATTGAAGCCAGCGCTTCACCTCGGAAACCAAGACTTGCAATATTGTCCAGGTCTTCCTTGTTGCTTATTTTACTGGTTGCGTGACGGATAAAGGCAGTTTTTACATATTCGCTGTCTATACCACTGCCATCATCCTGCACCAGAATTTTTTTAACTCCGCCGCGTTCAATATCCACAAGAATATTTTTAGCGCCGGCATCTATAGAGTTTTCTACAAGCTCTTTTACAACAGAAGATGGTCTTTCAACAACCTCTCCTGCAGCAATAAGCTCTGCCGTCTGTTTATCAAGTATATTGATAACCGCCATCTTCTCGCCTGCCTTATAACATAGATTTTAATTTGTTGAGAATATTGAGTGCTTCAATAGGTGTAAGCACATTTACATCCACTTTTTCCAGTTCCTGAACTATTTCATCCGGAACAGTCTGTACCTGAACCGCAGGAGCGGAATAGAAACCATCATCAAATGACAACTGTCTTACTGCCATTTTTTCTTTTTCTGCATTTGAAACCAGTTCATCCAGGATGGTTTTTGCTCTTTCGATTACTTTATCCGGCACACCTGCCAGTTTGGCAACCTGTATACCATAGCTGTCATCAGCACCACCGCGCACAATTTTTCGTAGGAAAGTGATGTCATCGCCACGTTTTTTTACTGCAATATTATAGTTTACTATACCATGAATTTGGTTTTCCATTTCTGTCAGTTCGTGGTAATGTGTGGCAAACAGAGTTTTACAGCCAAGATTATTTGCTTTACTATGTATATATTCCACCACTGCTTTGGCAATACTCATACCGTCAAAAGTGGATGTACCACGGCCGATTTCATCAAGAATTACCAGACTTTTCGGTGTGGCGTTCTGAAGAATCTCGCTTACTTCACTCATTTCCACCATAAAGGTACTGCGTCCGCTGGAAAGGTCATCAGAAGCACCCACACGTGTGAATATAGCGTCGCAGACTGGTATTTCTGCAATTTTTGCAGGAACAAAACAACCAATCTGTGCCATTATAACGATAATTGCAACCTGACGCATAAATGTGGATTTACCTGCCATATTCGGACCGGTGATAATATTTACCCTGTTTGCATCACAATCCAGCAATGCATCATTAGGGATGAATATCTCGTCTTTCAGCATAGCTTCCACCACAGGGTGTCTGCCATCTTTAATATACAGTTTATCGCCATCAATAATTGTCGGTTTTACGTAGTTGTTTTTCTGTGACAGCTGTGAAAAACCGGCAAGAATATCAATGTAAGACATAGCCTTTGTAGTTCGCAGAATTCTGTCTGTCTCGTCACTTATAGCTTTCAGCAGATTGCCGTACAGCAGTTTTTCCCTTGCCAGCAGCTTTTCATTGGCGTTTAGGATTTCCCGTTCAAGATTTTTCAGTTCTTCCGTTACATAGCGTTCAGCACCTGCAAGTGTCTGTTTTCTGATAAAATTATCCGGCACCATTTCAATATAAGAGCGTGTTACCTCAATATAATAGCCGAACACACGGTTATAACCAACTTTAAGCTTTGGAATATTTGTTTCTGTGCGCAGTCTGTTTTCAATTTCTGCCAGAATTTCCATGCTGTCATTTACCAGATGACGATTATGGTCTACCTCCTGGTCAAAACCATCCTTGATTACACCGCCATCTTTGATTGTAGCAGGTGGATTTTCTATAATTGCCCTGTCCAGCAATATACCCAAATCTTCCAGTGGGTCTATATCCCTGTTCAAATCACGTATAAGAGGATTGTCAGACTTGTGAAGAACCGCTTTCAGCGGATTAAGTGCTTTGATTGACTGTGAAAGAGAAAAAACATCTCTTGGGCCGGCGTTGCCAAAGCCTGCACGGGTGCAAAGACGTTCCATATCCTGAATATTTTTCAGATGGGTCTGTACATCCATACGCACAATCGGATATGTATTGAAATATTCCACAGCATCAAGGCGGCGGTCTATTTCCTTTTTATCCATAAGCGGTGCTGAGATTACTTTGCGCAGCATACGCTTGCCGAAACTGGTTTTTGTATTGTCCAGCACCCACAGCAGGCTGCCACGTTTTTCCTTGGAACGTATGGTTTCAAACAGTTCAAGGTTTGATGTGGTTGTATAGGATAATTTCATATAATTATCCTGTGAATAACTGTCTACATCATCCAGCTTTTCTACGCCAACCTTCTGTGTTTTGGACAGATAGTCCAGCAGCTGCCATAAACAGCGGGACATATCCATATCAAATGTTTTGCCAGCGAACTGTTTTTTTACAGTTTCATCCACAGCAAAATCATTATATTCAGCGTCATCAATCAATTCTACGGAACAGTGTACAATATTTTTCAGATAATCTGTAAGCCATTTCAGCTTGAGAAGCCGTGTATTTATAATTATTTCTTTCGGCATATATTTGTAAATCTCTGATTTGAGATTATTCTCAAGATTATCGTTGCCGATATTGGTAGACTGCATTGAGCCTGTGGAAATATCGCAGAAACAAACACTCGCCTGACAATCACTGATATAAATACTGGCTATA
>CAZYSS010000060.1:7783-12668 GCA_964649845.1 uncultured Oscillospiraceae bacterium | reverse complement strand
TATGGTTGGTAAAGAAATTTTGCGTTTCCACACAATCATCTGGCCTGCAATGCTGATGGCTCTTGACCTGCCGTTGCCAAAACGCGTATTCGGTCACGGCTGGTTGCTGCTGGAAGGCGGTAAGATGAGTAAATCTGTAGGTAACGTAGTAGACCCTGTGGTTCTGTGCAAACGCTATGGCGTAGACGCAGTACGTTACTTCCTGCTGAGAGAAGTTCCATTCGGCAATGACGGTGTTTATACAAACGAAAGCCTGATTGCACGTATCAACTCTGACCTGGCAAATGACCTGGGCAACCTGGTATCCCGTTCTGCTGCTATGATTGAAAAATACTTTGGCGGCGTTCTCCCTGCTGACAGAGAATACACAGAACTGGACAATGAACTTATCGCTCTGTGCGAAGGTCTGACAGAAAAAACAGATAAATTTATGGATGATCTGTCTATCCCACAGGCTCTGGCAGAAATTTTCAAAGTTGTACAGAGAGCAAACAAATACATTGACGAAACAGCACCTTGGGTACTGGCAAAAGACGAAGCAAACAGCGCCCGTCTGGCTACAGTTCTCTACAATCTGGTGGAAGCACTGCGTTTTGTAACAACTCTGTTGCAGGCATACCTGCCTAACACAACACCAAAAATTGCTGCACAGCTGGGCTATGCTGAAGAAGACCTGAAATATGAAACACTGGTTAAATTCGGCTGGCTGAAAGAAGTGAAAGTTCAGAAAGGCGAAGTTATCTTCCCAAGAATTGACGCTGCAAAAGAACTGGCTGCTATCGCAAAAGAAGAAGCTGAAAAGAAAGCTGCAAGAGAAGCTGCACAGAAAAAAGCAGAAGAACCAGCAGTTGAAGAAGAAAAAGTGGAAGAAATCACATATGATGATTTTGCCAAAGTAAATCTGATTGTTGGCGAAGTAAGAGACTGTGCAGCAGTGCCAAAAGCTGACAAACTGCTGAACCTGACAATCTGGGACGGAAAACGTGAAAGAACAATCCTTTCCGGTATCCACGAATGGTATGAACCGGAAGATCTGAAAGGCCACAAAGTTGTTATTGTTGACAACCTGGCACCAAGAAAAATGCGTGGCTTTATCAGTGAAGGTATGGTACTTTCTGCTGATACTCCAGACGGCGGCGCACAGGTAATTTTCGTTGATGATATGACACCTGGCTGCAAAGTAAGATAATTGAATATCTGATAAACAATTACACCCACAGCTGAATGCTGTGGGTGTTTTCCTTGTGCAAATCATTTTACTGTGATACTATATAAACAAACTTATTAATAAAACAATCTTGTGGTAAATTATGAAAAAATATATTTCCCTGTTGCTGGCAATGCTGTTTTTATCCATGACTGCCTGTGGCGGTCCGTCAGCAAACGGCAATACCGGTGGGCAATCCAACTATCAGACAACTGAATATGAACTGGCAGATGATATGAGCGCAGAAGAAAAAATAGATGCCGTGTCAGAAAACTGTATCGGCTTTCTGCAGGTGGAAATCAATCCTGCATTTGAATTATATCTGACGCCTGACCACAGCATAAACGAAATGAGAGTTCTGGGTGTAAATACACTGAACACAGATACCGACCTGCTTTTTAAAAATCTGGCAGTTTCAGGTATGACTTTATATGACGCATTGTTTTCAATACTGGACACTGCAAGGGGAAAAAGGTTTTCTGACAGATGGCGGAAACATCGGATTTGAGGCTGTGGGCAATCTGGGAACTTTTGAACTGGAAGACCTGCTGCGTTTTATGATGATAAGCTATCAGGAAGAAAAAAGCATCTCCTTTTCATACAATGTGACCTACACTCATCTGGGAGTAAACAACAATCTGTTTGTTGATGAAGATTTGTATGACACAGTTGAAAAAGACGGAAATGGAAATATAGTCAAAACAGTAAAACTTGATACAGAAAACAATATTGAAATGACCTGCATTTACAGCACAACCGGTGAACTGATTACAGAAATTTTCAATGACAAAAATAATAAAGAATATCACGAAAAGCATTATGATAAAGGGAAAACTGGTAAAAAACTTTACCAATAATCCTGATATGACCCGTACAGAGATTTTTGACGAAAATGAAAAAATAAGCACTGAATTTTTTGAGCACCATACTGAAAATTACAGTTATGAAAAATATTTTTCAGATGAATCACTGACAAAGGCCCACTACCTGTACCCTGAATTTGAAAGAACACAAACTTTTGACAGCCGGGGAAATATGCTGTCCTGGATTGAAAACAATTCAAAAGAAAACAGCTATACCGAGTATTACTGGACATATTACGATAACGGAAATATATCACGCTATATTATCAAATGTACAGACAGCTACTACACACGGGGAATGTATCACGAAGAACAATACTACCCAAGCGGTGTAATGTCTATGCATTATCAGGTATCACAGTTTGGTGATAACAAATTCTATTACGATGAAAACGGAAACAAAACACGCTTTGAAGGCAAAAACAATTTCGGCGAATGGGTTGAAATTGATTATTGATTCAAAACAGCATACATCACAAAAAGCAGACGCAGCAAAACCGCTGCGTCTGCTTTTTATTATACACCTAAAATATAAAAGCCATTGTGATTTTTTGATTTTTCCAGCCAATCAATTAATATTTCATAATCAGTTGGCTTTAAGTGATTCAGCTTTTCAATAATTTTCTCTATGACAGATGGCGGGTAGTAATTAATGCCATAAATATCAACCGTGCCTGTCTGCAGATCATTGTAGATGCCGCAGTCAAAAATACAGCTGTACTGCTGATAAAAAGCATTTTCGTCATTTACATACAAGGAATCGTTTTTCCAATGCTGAATATTATCAACAGAAACAATTTCTTTTATGGCTGATTTTGCAGGCATATGACAGAACTGAAATTCTATAAAATTTGAGCCGCCACATTCCCTGCGCTGCTGTTGATTTTCAAACAAATAAAACATAATCAATCTATTTTAAACAGTCTTCTTGCATTTTCGTTGGTTATGCGGATGATTTCTTCCTTTGTATAACCCAGTTCGTCTGCCATTTTCTGTGCAACAAAATGGAGCATAGATGAATCACAGCGTCTACCACGGTTTGGTTCCGGTGCCATATACGGACAGTCTGTTTCAATCAGCAGTCTGTCAATAGGCACAACTTTCATACTTTCAAGGGCACGGCGTGCATTTTTAAATGTGATTACACCTGTGAAGCCGATGTACAGCCCCATTTTTACCAGCTGTTTGCAGCTTTCCCGGCTGCCTGAATAGCAATGCACCACGCCGCTGTTCAGCGGATATTCTGTAAGAATGTTCAGTGTGTCCTGCATAGCGTCACGGCTGTGGATAATCAACGGTTTGTCCAGCTTGTTTGCCAGCTGAATCTGTTTTACAAATGCTTCTTTCTGCACCTCCGGTGACCAGCTGTCATCAAAATGATAGTCCAGCCCGGCCTCCCCTACTGCTACAGCTTTAGGGTGATGAAGCATCTGTTCAATTTCTGCCATAATGGCTTCATCCCTTGCCTGAATAGCATCGTGTGGGTGAATACCGGCAGAAAAATACATAAATTCATTTTCGTCTGCCTGTTTCATTGCCAGGCGGGCAGATTCAATATCAGCACCAACATTTACCACATTGCCTACGCCATTGTCCTGTATGTGCTGCAGCACTTGTCTGTAATCATCTTTAAAGGATGAATCATTGTAATGGCTGTGGCTGTCAAAAATCTTTTCCATATATCTGATACCCCAAATTTTTCTTTTAATTATATATCAACAGATTACAAAATACAATCTACTACAGTATAAGCATATACCACAGGCCGCCCCAGATAATTGCACTGAGCGCCCCCACAATAACATCTGACGGATAGTGTACGCCGCCGATTGCCCTGATTGCAGCCAGCATAAAACTGAGTATCAGCAGGATAACACCGATTGCCGGTGAAACCAGAAAGGCTGTAACCGCAATAATTGTCATACTGAAAACATGGCGGGAAGGCATACTTTTCCCCTGCTTGTCCTTATGAATAAGTGGCTTTATGTCAAGTGCTTGATAAGGACGTGGGCGGTTGATTTTTCTTCTGATAACCGTCAGCAGACAAAAACCCGCAGCAGGTACTGCAATAGCAGGTACCAGTGCGTTTATCTGTGTAAAGTATAAATATATCAGCATCAGCGGATAGGACGCATAGCCTATGGCAGTGATAAGTATATTTGCAGTTTTCAGCGCCTTTGTTCTGGCAGGTGTGCGGAAAGGTGCGCTGATTTTTTCATACTGTTTTGAAGTCATATATAATTCCTTGAAATAAAATTCTTATTATATTTTAAAAGATATATATAAGGATGTCAAATCATAAAATCTGTCTTATTATTCATTTCTCTCCCTCCACCGCAAGCGGTCCCCCTCCCTCGTCAGAGAGGTTAAAAAGCTACATAAAAAACAGGTGTCCTGTACAGACACCTGTTAAATATATCAATTATTTGCCATCGCGCTGTTTCAGATATTCTGCAACACCTGTCCGGTAAAGGTTTTCACCATAGCTGTCAATAACAACTGTAAGCGGCATATCTTTAACTTCCAGTCTGCGGAGAGCTTCTGCACCCAGGTCTTCATATGCGATGATTTCTGATTTTACCACACTCTGGCTCAGCAGTGCGCCTGCACCGCCTATAGCACCAAAATAAACTGCACCATATTCTTTCATGGCGTTGATAACTTCGTCATTGCGCTTGCCTTTGCCTATCATACCTGTAAGACCGCATTCTCTGATAAGATATGGGGAATAAGCATCCATACGGTAACTGGTTGTAGGGCCACAGGAGCCAAGAGCCTGGCCCGGCTTCGCAGGTGTAGGACCTACAAAGGAGAT
>CAZYSS010000060.1:0-7773 GCA_964649845.1 uncultured Oscillospiraceae bacterium | reverse complement strand
CATCCTTCAGGTCAACAGGCAGCTGTTCGCCACGCTGATGTGCTTCAACCAGTCTTTTATGGCCTGCATCACGGCTGGTGTAGATAACGCCTGAAAGCAAGACTTCATCACCGGAGTGAAGGTCTTTCAGTTTTTCCTGAGTCAATGGGGTTGTAATATATTTTTTCATAACTATATCTCCTTTGACTTATGTCTTGTAACGTGACAGTTGATGTTTACAGCACAAGGCATACCTGCAATATGTGTAGGCATAGCCAGAATGTTTACGCCAAGGGCAGTTGTTCTGCCGCCAAAGCCCTGTGGGCCTATGCCCAGAGCATTGATTTCTTCCAGCAGTTCTTTTTCCAGCTTTTCATAAAATGGGTCCGGGTTTACTTCGTCCACATTTTTCAGCAGAGCTTTTTTGGCCATAAGTGCAGCTTTGTCAAATGTGCCGCCGATACCAACACCAACCACTATTGGTGGGCATGGGTTAGGACCTGCATTGCGCACTGTATCAACAACAAATTTCTTTACGCCTTCAATACCGTCTGCAGGAACAAGCATCTTGATAGCAGACATATTTTCACTGCCGAAGCCTTTTGGAGCAACCGTGATTTTAAGGCCATCACCTTTTACTATTTCATAATAAATCATAGCAGGTGTGTTGTCACCTGTGTTTACACGGCGCAGTGGGTCTGCCACACAGCTTTTGCGAAGATAACCGTCTGCATAGCCCTGGCGTACACCTTCGTTGATAGCATCTTCAATACTGCCGTCTACATACACTTCCTGGCCAATTTCGATAAATACGCAGGCAAGGCCTGTGTCCTGACAAATAGCAATCTGGTTTTTATTTGCCAACTTGTAATTATCAATCAGCAGATTAAGTGTATTTTTTGCAGGCAGATAGTCTTCTGCCTCAATAGCCATATCGATGGCCTTGCAAACGTCCTGCGGCAGGTTGATGTTTGCATCGATGCAAAGTTCTCTTACCACTTTTGTGATTTCGTCCCGATGAACTATTCTCATAGTATAACATCCTTTCTGTTTAAATAAATATAATTCGAACGATTACTTACATATATTAAGCTTTGATTTTATTGTAATATTAATAAAACAGGTTGTCAATAAATTTCACTTTTATTAGACATTTATATAAAAAAGGTGTATAATATATATGCAACTTTATGAATGAGTTGTTGAACTGAGAATTAAAAATTTCAGATATAAGAGGTATTTACTATGCAGAACAACAGTATTCTCGTAACATTGATAAACGCTGTTATGAGCAAAAAGCCGGAAGGAGAACCTGTGATTATTGCTGTAGACGGCCCAAGCGGAGCAGGCAAAACACAGTTTGCTAAAAATATCAGAAAGAATTTTGACTGCGTTGTTTTCCATATGGACGATTTCTTCCTGCCGGAAGAAAAGAAAACTGAAGAAAGACTGGCTACACCAGGCGGCAATATCGACTGGGAAAGATTCAAAGAACAGGTGCTGGACAAAATCGGAAGTGACGAAGAATTTATTTATGACATCTACCACTGCGGTACTGGCCATATTTCACAGTCCAAACCTGTGAGAAAGAAAAGACTGTATATTGTGGAAGGCGTATACGCACATCATCCTGAACTGGTTGGTGCATATGACTACAAAATTTTCTTTGATGTAGCAAGACCAAAACAGCTGGACAGAATCAGAAAACGCTCCAGTGAAAAAACACTGAAGCGCTATGTGGATGAATGGATTCCTCTGGAAGATGCTTATTTCAAAGAGTTTAACTTGAGAAGAGAAGCTGATTTCTGTTTTGACTCAACAAGAGCATTTTAATTCATCAAAAAAGTCGGGGATAATCCCCGACTTTTTTATGCAATTATTTTATTTTTCTCAAATAATTTTATCAGTGCAGTACCGATAATCAACCCTGCAACACCCTGCACTGCATTTGCAGGAACATTTGCAAGAGACGGTACAAAGCCATACAGAACAGATTCAAACATCAGATAACCTGCCACCATTATAATTTCTGCCACTGTTCCTCCGATAATTCTTGCAGGCAGCTCTCCTGCTGCATTTTTCATATGGTTGAACACATATCCCGCCGCCAGCGCCATAACGCCTTTTATCACAAAGCTAGCAGGTGCATATGTCACATAGCCGGAAAACACATCTGCCAATGCAGAACCAATGCCTGCTGCAAGAAAGCTGTATGTTGGTGACAACATCCAGCCTGCCAGCAACACAACACAGTCACCAAGATTTATATATCCGTGCAATGGCGATGGTATTTTAATTACCATAGTTGCTACGCAGGTAAGGGCTGCCAGCAACGAGGCCAAAACCATATTGCGCGTTGTTTTCATTTGCTTTTCCTCCATTTATATATCTCAAAATTTATTTACCTGATTTATAAGCTGCCCCAGAATCGGCTCAAAAACAGGCCCATAATTATGGTCAGGATACTGTGCAGTCAGCTTTATACAGTCAAGTACATAATCTGCAGCGATTTTCACAGCGTTGTATGTGGAAAAATTTTTCAGCAAGGCACCTGTAAAAGCTGATGCAAACAAATCGCCTGTGCCGTGGCTACCTTTTGGCAGCTTTTCGTGGCAGTAATATGAATATACACCATTTTCAAATATCGCCACACCGGTGGTATCCGGCGAATAGGAAACGCCTGTGAATATCACATTTTTACAGCCTGTCTCACACAGCTTATGTGCAAGGTTTATTATAAATTCTTCATTATATGTTTCTGTATATGTAGTGTCTGTCAACAGGCAGGCCTCTGTGAGATTTGGTAGCAGGAAATCTGCGTGGGAACACAGTTTTTTCATATACTGTACAAATTCCATATCAAAACCGGGATAAAGCAAACCGTGGTCTGCCATAGCAGGGTCCACTATTTTCAGACCGTTCTGGCTGATAACAGTATTAAAAATATCAATGGTGCAATCTATCTGCGCCCGGTTGCCCATATAGCCTGTATAAACAGCGTCAAAGATCAGGTTTTCTTTCTGCCACTGTGCCAGAATATCAGGCATATCCTGTGATAAATCACGGAAGGTGTATCCGCCAAAGCCTGTGGTATGATTTGAAAGGATTGAGGATGGCAAAATAGCAGTTTCGTGACCGCAGGCAGACAGCACAGGCAGGGCAACTGTGATGGAACACTGCCCCACACAGGATATATCCTGTATGGTAAGAATTCTTTTGTATGGCATAAGCACACCTCCGTTGGTTTATGCTTTAATTTTATCAACAGAATATGTGAAAATAATTCTGATTGTATTAAAACTGTAATTTTCACATTTTGATTTATTAATATTTAATTAAAGAGTTTTTTAACAAATTGTTAACCAGTTAGCTCATTTTTCGGAATGTGACAGTTCTCTTATTTTATTCCGTCAGAATTGATGTATAATATTGTTAATAATTGTTTATGGAGTAAAAAATGAAAAGAAAATATCTGATTATTTTTCTTACAATGATACTGATGGTATGTGCAGGATATATGGCATACCATCCCCGTTTTGACACATATGAACAGCGGCATAAAGCCGGCTTTGACAATCTGATCCGCGATGATTACAGGCTGGCACAGTGGTGTTTTGAACAGTGTGTAAAAATGGAACCTGAAAAGCTGGACGGTTACGCCTGCCTGATGTGGTTTTATAACAGTATCGGTGAAAATGAAAAAAGCCAGACTGTGTTACAGCTGGCTGCTGAAAAAGGCTATGATTCAGAATTGATTGACAGAGTAGATACTGCATACAGGAAAATCAGCAGATTGAATTCGGTTTATATGACCAACGCAGACGACACTGTTTTTACGTATTATGATACTGATGGTAATGTAGCAGCTATAGATGAAAACAATGGTGAAAACTATAAAAACACCTGTTATCTCTATGATGATAACGGCAAGCTGACAGAATGCAATACAGAAAGCAGAGAAACCGTAACCATAACGCACTACAATAGTGAAACCGGAATCAGCCAGACACAGGAATACAGCTATTCCAGCGAAAAATTCAAATATCATTACGATGAACAGGACAAATTGATAAAAATCGAGTCCAGTAAAGGACTTGACCAATATCTTTATTATAACACTGAAAATCAGGTAAACAAGATAGAGCACAAAAACAGTTCTGACAATATTGAATATATCGAATATTTTGACGATGGACTGATACAGATAGATTATCTTAATTATGACCAGCTTATCGAAAAACAGGAATTTTTCAATAAAGACGGAACTTTGAAAAAAGTTGCATTTTATAATTCATATGAAAAAGTAAAAAGCTATGAATTGTATTCATACACACAGGATGAGAATAATGATATTACAGTATGCAGGACTTACAGCTATGATGACAGACTGATTAAAAGTGATACCACGATAAAATATTCTGATTACGAAAGTACAACAACAGAACACTACAATTCAAAAGGTGAGGTAGTCAAAACTGTAACAGATGGTAAAATACATAGAGTAAGTGATAATATTACCAAAAGCCGTCCCCTGTCCCAACAGGAAATTGACTATATAAACGCATATCATCAGCCTCTTGCTTTGTTTCTTGATGTATATGAAACTGCTGAAGGTGCATCGCTTACATCTATTCTGGAAAAGCTGCCTGCAGATGATGTGCTGGATTTCTATAAACTGGAAGAACTGAATGATCTGAGAGATGAGAAAATATTTGCATGGCTTAAAGCCGTTGACATCGACTTTTATCAGAGTAAAAAAATATATTTTGACACTGTAAACAGTCTGACAGAGAAATATATGAACATCTCCCCACTGAAAATGTATGATATGTCTGTAGTGGGATACTCTGAAAAATATAACAGCTTTTATACCGATAATGAAATGCGTAACGTATGGCCTGCTGAAATACCACAGCTGAACTGCCTTGGCGGTGTGGTTGGCGACAATTACCGGAAACTGTACACTGAACAGTACACAATGGTATTTGAAAAGCAGGGAGATAATTATTATCTTACCGCCTGCTACAAAGAAGACCATTCTGACCTGATGAAGCAGGACATACCACAGCAACAGCAACCACTGCAGCCACATCAGGAAGAAAGAGAATATTACTGGCAGCTGAGAGAAAACATTATACCTGCCGGCACACCAAGGGCTGATGTGTACAATAAATTCATTTACGAATATATGAGCAGATATGGCAATATAGACCATTATACCAACAACGAAGAAAATGTATGCTGGCTGTGGTATGCGTTGTATGACATCACAAAAGACGGCCTGCCGGAACTGTTCCTGAGGGAAGGCATAGGGATACCGATATCTGTATACACATATAAAGACGGGCAGGTTGTACGGCTGGATAATTCTTTTGGCAACAATCATCACGGATCAAGCTATATATTAAAAAGCGGTATGACTGCAAACAGGAAACAAACCACTGATGTAACATATTTTTTTACAAAATATTATCCTGACGGCAGTACTGAAAATTTTCGCTTCTGTTACGGTTGGCACAAAAGTTCTATAGATTATTTCAGTATCAACGGTGAACAGGTAACAAGAGAAGAATATATAGAGTTTGCCAGACCATACCTTACAGCTTTTTATACAGACTCGATTTCAATAGAATATAAACCTGTGGCAGACAAAATTTATAAATAATCAAAAAACAAATGTCATTCTGAGGCTGAAAGCCGAAGAATCTCATATAATACTACTTTAGTATTTATGCGATTCCTCGCTACGCTCGGAATGACATTTTTATAATTATCCGGTTGTTTTATTTATGAATAATTTATACGTTTTCAAACTGGCTTTGGTAGAGTTTTGCGTAAAATCCGCCTTTGGCGATAAGCTGGTTGTGGTTGCCTATTTCTTCAACGTGGCCTGCATTCAGAACAATAATTTTGTCCGCATCGCGGATGGTGGACAGACGGTGGGCTATTACAAAGCTGGTGCGGTTTTCCATAAGTTTCTGCATTGCCTGCTGGATAAGCACCTCTGTGCGTGTGTCAACGCTGGAAGTGGCTTCGTCCAGAATAAGGATTTTAGGGTTCTGCAAGAATGCACGGGCAATGGTGATAAGCTGTTTCTGCCCCTGGGATATGTTGGAAGTTTCTTCGTTCAGCTCAAAATCATAGCCACCTGGCAGCGCCTGCACAAAGTGATGAACTCGGCTGGCTTTTGCGGCCTCTATCATCTCTTCTTCTGTGGCGTCCGGACGTGAATACATAATGTTTTCACGGATAGTGCCTTTGAACAGCCAGGTTTCCTGCAGCACCATACCAAACATTTCACGCAGGTCATTTCTGGCAAAATCCCTGATATTGATGCCATCGATGCTGATGGAACCGCCGTTTAGTTCATAAAAGCGCATAAGCAGTTTTACAACTGTGGTTTTGCCTGCACCTGTCGGGCCAACAATGGCAATTTTTTCACCCGGATGAACTTCAAGGTCAAGGTCGTCAATAATTGTTTTTTCCGTTGTGTAGCCAAAATTTACATCCTTGAATGTAACATGGCCAATGATTCCATTAGTGGAAACAGGTGCGGAGGTATCCGGTTCTTCTTCCGGCTGGTCAAGGAAGTCGAACACACGTTCACCGCAGGCCATAGCTGACTGCAGCATTGTGGAAATATTGGCAAGCTGCTGTATGGGCTGGTTGAAGTTGCGGATATATGTGATAAAGGACTGTATATTGCCAACTGTGATGCTGCCTGTGGCTGTCATGGAAGCACCTACGATACAAACCAGAATGTAGCCAAGGTTGGATACAAAGTTTGTGACAGGCATCATAGAACTGGATGCCACACGGCTGCGCCAGCCGTTTTCACGCAATTCGTTGTTGTACACATCAAAATCTGCAATCGACTGCTGTTCCATATTGAAAGATTTTACCACAATATGAGCAGACATCATTTCTTCCACGTGACCGTTTACCATACCCAGGGATTTCTGCTGTTTGCGGTACAGCGGCTGGCTGATTTTGATGATTTTTGAAATAATCAGGCCGGACAGCGGAATCATTGCAAAGGCGATAAGTGTAAGCTGCCAGGAGATGGCCAGCATCATTGCAATTGTGCCCACCATCAGCGTAAGGGCTGATGCAAACTGTGTAAGTGTTTCACGCAGGGAGTTGGACAGGGATTCAACGTCATTTGTGATACGGGACAGCACGTCACCTGTGCTGGTTATATCAAAATAGCTGATTGGCAGACGGTTGATTTTTTCGCTGATGTCCTTGCGCATACGATATGTGATGTTGTTGGAAATCTGTGCAGTGATAAAGCCCTGTGCAACAGAGAAAATATATGAAACCACATAAAGAGCACAGAGAGAGATAACCACCTGTTTAAGAGCAGTATAATCCACAACAATTTTGCCTGTTACAAGACCATTTTCCACTGCTGTGTAAAGAACGTCTGTGGCGTTGCCCAACAGGCGTGGACCAAGTACCCTGAATATGCTGGATGCCGCTGCCAGCACCATAACCAGTGCCAGACCAGCTTTATAGATGCCAAGATAGGCAAATGATTTTTTGACAGTGCCTTTCAGGTCTTTTGGTTTTTCACCGCCGCGGATAGCTGCATTTCTGCCGCCAGGACCGCCACGGCCAGGACCACCGGGACCTCCCGGACGAGGAGCATTTGTATTTCTGTTTGCCATATCTTACACCTCCTCTTTGGACAGCTGACTGTATGCAATCTGCTGGTATTCCTCACAGCTTTCCATAAGCTGTTTATGTGTGCCCTTGCCCACGATGCGGCCCTCATCCATAACAAGAATCTGG
>CAZYSS010000059.1:0-12970 GCA_964649845.1 uncultured Oscillospiraceae bacterium | reverse complement strand
GTCATTTCTGTTTTACAGCGTTCCAGCCAGCGCACAGTTCTGTCAATAGACTGTTTTGTATAGTTGTATTCAGCAGGATTTTCAATACATTCGTCAAATGCCATTGCTATTGTAGAGCCAAGATTGGATTGAATCTGCATACTTTCTTCCGGTCCCATAAAAATTCTGTGACCATCGATATGTGATGCAAAAGTAACGCCTTCTTCTTTGATTTTTCTCAGTTTTGCCAGTGAGAATACCTGGAAACCGCCACTGTCTGTAAGAATAGGTTTTTTCCATGTTGTGAATTTATGAAGACCACCCATCTGTTTTACTACAGCATCTGTAGGACGGAGGTGGAGATGGTATGTGTTGCTGAGCATTACCTGGCAGCGGATATCTTCCAGATCCTGTGCAGACAGTGCGCCTTTGATAGCACCTGCTGTGGCAACATTCATAAATGCTGGTGTCTGCACTGTGCCGTGAACTGTGGTAAACTCACCGCGTCTGGCTGTGCCTACATTTTTTATTAATCTGTACATAATACTCCTTTAGTAAATAAACATTGCATCGCCAAAGCTGTAGAAACGGTATTTTTCGTTGACAGCGTGTTCGTATGCTTTCATTGTATTTTCATAGCCTGCAAAAGCACTTACCAGCATAATAAGTGTGCTTTCAGGCAGATGGAAGTTTGTGATAAGGCCATCTATAACGCCAAATTCAAAGCCCGGGTAAATAAAGATGTTTGTATCCATGCTGCAGGCTTTGATGCAACCGTGTTTTTTCCAGCAGGATTCCAGAGTTCTTGTGCTGGTTGTACCTACAGAAATAACTCTTCTTCCCTCCAGCTTCGCTTTCATCACGGCTTCTGCAGTATCATCAGGTATTTCAAACCATTCACTGTGCATTTCGTGCTCCAGAATATTGTCTGTTTTTACTGGTCGGAATGTACCGATGCCAACGTGCAGTGTGATGTATCTGATGATAACACCTTTTTCAATAAGTTTTTCCATCAGTTCTTTTGTGAAATGCAGACCTGCTGTAGGTGCTGCGGAGGAACCGAGAATTTTTGCATATTCTGTCTGGTAAAGGCTGCCGTCTTTAAGTTCTTCTGTAATATAGTGCGGCAGAGGCAGTTTGCCTACAATATCAAGCGCTTCAAACAGAGTCTGGGTATCGTAAGTAAATTTTACCAGTTTGTTGCCGTTTTCAAGGGATTCCAGAATTTCGCCTTTAAGAACACCGCGGCCGAATACCACAACATGTCCAGGCTGCAATCTTTTGCCAGGTTTGGCCATACATTCCCATACATCCATTTCTTTCTGTTTAAGCATAAGGAATTCACAGGCTGCACCTGTTGTTTTGGCACCGTAAAGGCGGGCAGGCAGAACTTTGGAATTGTTCATTACAAGAACATCACCCGGTTGCAGCATATCATATATGTCGCTGAAAGTTTTATCTTTATAATCAAAAGCATTATTTTTATCTACACAAAGCATTTTACAGCTGTCGCGTGGGATTGCCGGTGTCTGGGCAATCTGGCTCTGTGGAAGATTAAAGAAATAATCGCTTTTACTCATTAAATCTTTGCTCATTTTTATAACCTCTATTTAATGTCTAAACAGTATAATTACAACTAAAATATTATATTATAAATGTATCTATTTTTCAAGCTTTTATATTATGCAGATTTAGGGTAAAATAGATATAGCTTTATACATACAGAGGAAATGTAAAATGAAAAGTAAAATCAAGAAAATATTATCTGTTGTTCTGGCAGCAGTTTTTATATTTACACTCACTGCCTGCACATATGCAGGAGAAAGTGAGATAAACAGCGAACCCACACCATTGCCATCCCCTACTCCCCGCCCTGCTGACACTGTCAGCTTTGTTGCTGCAGGCGATAACCTGATACACGCTGTATTGTATTTGCAGGCTGCAAACCGCAGTACAGACGGTGGTTATGACTTTGACTATGTGTATGCAAATACAGAGGATTATTTTGATAATTTCGATGTGCGGTTTATCAATCAGGAAACATTGGTTAACGATGCCTATCCACCTTCACATTATCCTCAGTTTTCCACACCGCTTGCATTGGGTGACAAAGTGCTGGAAATGGGCTTTGATGTGGTAGGTACATCAAATAATCACTCTTATGACAAAGGTGTTGCAGGTATAAAATCCAGCCTGGAATACTGGAACAACAAGGATGTTGTGAATGTGGGCTTCTACACCGGCGATGACAGCGCAGACATAAAATATCTGACCAGAAACAACATCACAATGGCATTTCTTGCTTATACATACGGCACAAACGGTCTGTCAATATATGACGATACATCACCGTATATAATCAAATGCGATGATATTGAAACCATTAAAAGACAGGTCGAAACTGCGAAAGCGAATTCAGACATTGTTATAGTTTCCTGTCACTGGGGTTATGAGGACACAAACAATGTAAATGATTATCAGAGATATGTTGCACAGCAATTGAATATGATGGGTGTTGATGTTATTATCGGTACACATCCCCACGTTATTCAGACTGTGGAATGGTATACAAACAATGTAAATGACAACAGAACACTGATATGCTATTCATTGGGGAACTTTATTTCTGCACAGTCACAGGCAAACAATATGATTGGCGGTCTGTTCCAGTTTGATATAGTGAAAACTTACGATGAAAACGATAATGCAACAATATCTGTTGAAAGCCCTTATTTTGTGCCTACAATCACTCATTATGATGCAAACTATACCAATGTGAGAAACTATATTCTCTCTGATTACACCCCGGAAATGGCAGCATCTCATGGTGTAAAAGCATATGATTCCAGATTTTCTTATGAATATGTGGAGGATGTGGTATATAATGTGATACCAGAGGAATTTTTGCTGTATAAATAAATCAAAAAGCAAGGTATTGTGCTGATACCTTGCTTTAAATTTATTATTTTCTATAACTGACTCCTTTTATCAGTTCTTCCGGCTGTATGCCAAACAAATCTGCAAGTGCAAAAAGATTTGATGTACTGGGGTCAGACAGCCCCATCTCCCATTTTGAAACAGCCTGTCTGCTGACACCGATTCTTTCCGCTACAAATTCCTGTGTCATTTTATTACTGATTCTGTAATCTTTTAAGGTTTCACCCAGGGATTTTTTTATAATATTTTTTTCATTTCTGACATCAGCTGATTTTATATACTTTTTCAATGCTTTTATTAAAAGTATGAAAAAATACATAACAGGGATCAGAAAAAATAATATTAAAATTGTTGTATTAAAAGCAAATAACATATAAATTTTCTCCTTTTTTATTTAAATTTTAATAAAAAATACAGGTTGCGTCTACCAACTATTACGCAACTATACAAAAACACCGCAGAATTTTTAACTCTGCGGTGTTTTTATTCAAATGCATTTTCAATTACATTGATTACAGGATTATTTTCCGGGTGATAAACTTCGGCCACATCAAAGCGTACAAACATATCTTCCATATTGTTCTGTGCCAGATACCGGTTGGCAGCGGCTTTTATACGCTGCTGCTTGGAATATGTAACAGCCTCCCTGGCAGAAGAAAATTTATCGTTTTTTCTGGTTTTAACCTCTACAAAAACCACAGTATTTCTGTTACTGGCAATAATATCCACTTCACCCTGGCGGATTTTATAGTTTACTGCCAGCAGTTTGTATTTGCGGTCAGTATACCATTTGCATACCAGTTTTTCACCCAATATGCCAACTAATCTTTTTTCCATAATAATTCCGGTCTTTTTGTAAAGAAACTCTTTCTGTAGAAATCCTGAATACCGTGTTCGGCAATCAATTCATAATGCTGTTTTGTAGGATAGCCTTTGTGTTTCAGCAGCTTATACTGTGGATATTCCTTATCAAGTTCAGCCATAAATCTGTCTCTGGAAACTTTTGCAAGAATTGATGCAGCGGCAATAGACATACTGGTTGCATCGCCTTTTACAACACTTTTTGTTTCACAAGGCATATTTTCAGGTATTTTATTGCCGTCTATCAGAACTATATCCGGATTAATACCAAGAGATAATACAGCACGCTTCATACCTGTCAAAGATGCCTGCAGAATATTGATTTCATCAATCTCCTGTGGAGAAACCATAATTATTGAGTATGCAAGAGCGTTTTCAATAATCATATCAAATAACTTTTCCCTTTTCTTTTCGCTGATTTTTTTGCTGTCATTTATATCATCACAGACAAAGTCAGGTTTCAGCACTACAGCTGCACAGCAAACAGGTCCGCACAGCGGACCTCTGCCTGCTTCGTCAGCACCGCATAAAAGCGGAAAATCACTTCTTATTGCATTGTCAAATTCGTATAAACTATTCATGGTCCTGTGGCCTTTCAAGGCTGATTTTGCCTAGTTTGGATGAACGGAATTCATCACACAGCATAATTGCTGCTCTTTCGGTGTTTTCTACACCACCGGACATCAGCATGCCGCGTTTTCTTGCTATTTTACATAAAATATCATAGTTTTCCAGCAACAGGTCATCTTCTGTCAGTTTATATCTTTCCATCAGCATATCAGGATAAATATTTTTGATAGCATCAATAAGAGATACTGCCAGTGTTTCGATATCGAGAATGTCGTCTTTGATAGAGCCGATAAATGCCAGGTTTGCTGCAATATTCTGATTTTCAAACTTTCGCCACAGCACTCCAGGCATATCCAGTAAATCAAGATTGCCTACAGTAACCCACTGCTTGCCGCGTGTTACACCAGGGCGGTCCTGTGCTTTTGCTCTCTGTGTACCTGCTATTGAGTTGATGAATGTGGATTTGCCAACATTAGGAATACCAACCATCATAGCGCGGATTTTTTCTCCTTCTATGCCTTTTTCCTGTCTTCTCCGTAGAAGTTCTTTAAGTTCCTTTTCAACCCGTGAAATAACGTTTTTACTGCTTTTGCCGGTTTTGGAGTTTATGGCAAGAGCACCCATACCATTATCCTTGAAATATTTAATCCACTGATTTGTTATATTCATATCAGCTAGGTCTGCTTTGTTGAGCACATAAACCTTTGGTTTGTTTTTGATTATAGCTTCAATTTCAGGATTCTGGCTGGAAAATGGGATTCTGGCATCAAGCAATACAATTACAACATCCACATTTTTGATTTCCTTTTCCATAAGACGAAGTGTTTTCATCATATGACCCGGAAACCAGTGTATGCTTTTACTGTTTACATTTGCTGAACCAAGTTCTTCAAAATTCTGTTCAAAATTCTGATTTCTTTCTTTCATTTACTTTACTCTTCCTATCTTTGAAAATGGAGATATTCTGAACACGGCTTTGCCGAGTATATCTTTTTCATTGATTAATCCGATTGATTTTGAACGGGAATCATATGAATTATTCCTGTTGTCACCCATAAGGAACAGATACCCCTGCGGTACTGTTATTTCAATATCATCTGCAGATGCAGGCCGGATTTTTTCCAGAATATAGTCTTCCTGCAGGATATTGCCGTTTACATATACATCTCCTGTTGTATAATCTATTCTTATTGTGTCGCCACCTGTGGCGATTACACGTTTTACAAGTGGTTTGTTGTAGCCGTTGTTGCTGTCTGTTATTACAATGTCACCTTTTTCGGCATCGTACATAAAATTGGAAATAATAATCTTTTCACCTTCATGCAATGTAGGCAGCATTGATTCTCCCTCCACAACAATTATTCTGAAGAAGAAAAGCACGGCAACTGTCAGAAACAGGACAGCAATACAAATACTTTCAAGAAAATCATATAACTTTTCCATATATTATAATCTCTTTCTGCATATTAAAAACAAAAAGAGGACATCAAGTGTCCTCTTATATGTCTTATTTGATTTTTTCTTTAACTTTGGCTGCTTTACCAACTCTGTCTCTGAGGTAGAACAGTTTAGCACGACGAACACGACCGTGTCTAACGATTTCTACTTTTTCAACGAATGGTGAGTTGATTGGGAATACTCTTTCAACGCCTACACCGTAAGCTGTTTTTCTTACTGTAAATGTTTCAGAAACACCGCCGTGTTTTTTAGCGATAACGATACCTTCAAAAATCTGAATTCTTTCTTTTTCGCCTTCTTTGATACGAACGTGAACTTTAACAGTATCACCGATGTTTACTTCTGGTTTTTCGGCTTTCAGCATGCCTTCTGTCATCAATTTGATTGCGTCCATTTTAAATTTCCTCCATGTTTTTATCAGATATTCTTACACGATACACTGTATATCGTCAGAGGACTACCCGCTTAATGTTATACATTAACCCTGTTGATGGCTCAACAGTCACTAACGCCTAAATATAATACCACAATATCAACACAAATGCAAGCATTTTTTTGTGTTATTTAACAAAAAATTACTGCAGAATTTCAAGATTTTCGCTGAAAAGATTTACACGCAGAACATCCCGTGAATTTACATCAATGCCGAATTTTGTGCCGAAATATTCCAGCAGAAGTGCAGGATTGAGATTATATGTTGTACCTGCAGGAAACAGCGCTGTAAATGTCAGGCTGTCTTCCTCTTCTTCCACAATCGTAAAATCCCTGATTTCAGATTTCAGGTTGATGTCCTTGCTTTTCTTCTTGCTTGTTTTGGTAACAATGATTTCTTCGCTTTCATTGTAATCTTTTATACAGTCAGCAAGAACAGTCTTGTCCCCGTACATTTTAATTCTGTACAGAGCATATTTAATCTGAGCAGCATCATAATCAGGTGCACCTGCTGCTGTAAGGATAATACCGTCCGGCAAAGTTCCTTCCATTGCTTTCAGGATTTCCACCTCTGTCATTTCTTCTTCCAGGCGGAAGTCAAAGCTTTCACACAGACTTTCGTGTCCGAGAGAAAGCGGCAGAGTAAATGTCATATAAATATGAGGATTGAAACCTTTGGAATACCATACCGGCAGACCACTCATTTTCAGCGCACGCTGCATTACTTTCTGCAGGTCAAGATGTGAAAAGAAAATGGAAAGACCGGTTTTCTTAAATTTAATTCTTACTGTATTCAAAACAAGCCCTCCCTAAAAGTTTGTTTGCTCCACAGCTGTAACACTGCTTGTTGCAAGGTCTGGATGTGATAGCTTCCAATGAACGTTTATAATCTTCTATAAGGAATTTTTTGGTTACACCATAGTTGATATGGTCCCAAGGATTGATTTCTTCATATGGGCGGAAGCGGTTTGCGTAGAATTCTGTCTGAATGTCATTGTCTGCAAAAGCTTTCATCCAGGCATTGTTATCATAACATTCATACCAGCTGTCAAATTTTGCACCGTTTTTATATGCATCAAGGATAGCAGGTGCCAGTTTTCTGTCACCGCGTGCAAGCACAGCTTCCAGCAAACTTTCATCAGGGTCATTGTAACTTACTTTGATACGTCTGTTGGATTTTGCACATTCCAGCAGATAAGCCTGTTTCTCTCTTATCATTTCAGATGAGTTCTGCCCAAAGAACTGGAAAGGAGTAAATGGCTTTGGAATAAATGTCGCTACACTAATAGAAACTTCCGGTTTGCCCTTTGGTCTATTTGGCATAGACCAGAACAGGTCAATAATGCTCTGTGCTGTATCCACAATACCTTTGATGTCTTCCATTGTTTCCCCTGGCAGACCCATCATAAAGTAAAGTTTCATATGAGTGTAACCGCCTTCAAAAGCAATTCTTGCAGTTTTGGCAATTTCTTCTTCAGTAACATTTTTATTGATAATGTCACGCAGGCGTTGTGTACCTGCTTCAGGAGCCAGTGTAAGGCCTGATTTTCTGATTTTTGTAGTTTTTTCAATCAGAGATTCGCTGAAATTATCTACACGCAGTGAAGGCAAAGCAATATTTACCTTTTCTTCCTGTGTCCAAGGCAGCATATCATCCAACAATTCTTCCAACTGTGAATGGTCTGATGTGGACAGTGAAGTAAGTGAAACTTCTTCATAGCCTGTGTTTTTGCACAGGTCATATGCCCCTTTATTCAGCAAATCTTTATCTCTTTCACGGAAAGGACGATAGATAAACCCAGCCTGACAGAAGCGGCAGCCGCGGATGCAGCCACGGAGAACTTCCACCATTGCTCTGTTATGAACAGCGCCAGCCATTGGAACTACTGTGTCTGTTGGAAATGGAAGATTCGCAAAATCTTTTACAATATGTTTGTTTACAATTGCAGGTGCATCATAAAGTGGAGTTACACTTTCAATTGTTTTATCTTCTTTGTATTTCACATCATAGAATGAAGGTACATATACACCTTCAATTTTTGAAAGAGCTTTTAGTGTTGCCAGCTTGGAAAGGCCCTGTTTTTTACATTCATTGTAAACACGGCAGATTTCCACATCCAGCCATTCACCTTCGCCAAGAGCCATAATATCAAAGAAGTCTGCCATTGGTTCAGCATTACAGGTACAAGGGCCGCCTGCAATAATCAGAGGCCAGCTTTCATCTCTGTCCTTTGCATAAAAAGGAATGCCTGCAAGGTCCAGCATTGCAAGTACATTTGTATATGACAGTTCATACATAAGTGTAAAACCGATAATATCCATTTCTTTCAATGGAGTTTTGCTTTCCAGAGTGTACAATGGGATATTGTGTTCTTTCATTTTTTCCATCATATCTACCCAAGGGGTAAAGCATCTTTCGCACCAGATGTAATCCTGTTTGTTAAGTTCATCATACAGTATTTTCATCCCCAGATGAGACATACCGATTTCGTATGTATCCGGAAAACAAAATGCAAAACGAACATCTATTTCATCTCTATTTTTCATAATACAGCCTGGTTCACCGCCGGTATATCTTGCCGGTTTCTGAACAGACAGCAATATGGATTTCAGCTTGTTGTCAATCATAGCATCCTCCGTATAATATTTCTTAAATGAAAATTACGTACTGAATTATTATATCATATATAGCCATAGTTTTCAAATATCATTTAGAGTATTGATTATAAAATAAGCTGAAAACAGTAAAACAGAGATATTTATACCTGTAAAGCACATAACCATTACAGATATAAAAATAATAGCTAAAGTGCTAATTTCAATATAATTTTTCTGATAAAAAGGCCAGATTTCATATAAAATCTGACCTCCATCCAGATAATACACCGGTAATATGTTAAAAATCAAAATAATTGCATTTATTATCAGAAAAACCAGATAATTCAGTCTGAAATTGATATTCAGCATTACTGAAGATACTATACACAGCAGCAAATTCATCAGCGGTCCGGATATGAGGACCAATGGCAGCCTGGCTGAATGGCGTATGTCGTTCTGCATTGTAAATCCAAAAACAGATATATTTATCACAGGCCATTTTCCAATCAGAGTTCTGTATGTAATTATATGGCCTGCTTCGTGTAAAATACTGGAAATAATACAGTATCTGAAAATATTGAAAATATCAAAGTAAAGACCTGTGAAAAGTATAATCAGGAAAATGAAAAAATCTCTCATATATCCAGAGCATATACAGGGTTATATCTTATGCCATTTACTATAAATTCAAAATGCAGATGAGGTCCTGTTGCCATACCTGTATCCCCCATTGCCGCTATCACCTGTCCTGCCAGCACTTTATCCCCTGTTTTTACAAAATTAAACTGATTGTGGGCGTACAATGTTGTAATATCATCTGCAGACTGTATTCTTATATAATTTCCAGCCACAGCTGAATTGTCTGCAGAAATAACTATTCCGTCATAAGCTGCCTTTATAAATGTACCTTTTGGGGCTGCAATATCAAGTCCTGTGTGAAATTCTTTTTCTTTGCTGTTGAAAGGATTGGTTCTCACGCCATAAGGGGATGAAATATATCCCTTTGCCGGGGTAACCGCCTTGTTTTCGGGGATGTATTTTTTCAGGCTTACATTATCAGGATATATATCTGCGCTGCCTTTGCCGTTGATATGATTAAATACTGTCACAAGCTGACCGTATCGTATCTGTAATTCATTGTACATTTTTTCTATAAAAGATTTATATGAAAAAGTGCTTTCTACATAAGAATCTGTCTCAAAAAATTCCTTATAATTGGCTTTAGCATACTCAAATGTACCTGAATTTCCGCTTTTTAATATAAAAGAACTTACAAGGAGAACTGCCATAAATGCCAACTGAATATTGAAATAAATATTATTGTCTTTATGTTTCTGTTTTTTTATAACCTTTGAGTACTCTTTTTCAAGTTCTGTATGTTTATTGCTGTCTGAAATATCTTTCTGCCACATATCTGACTCCTCCTTTTAGTCAAATATATGAAAAAACACCTGCAGATATACACTGCAGGTGTTATGGTTATTTAAGATATTCAAGAATTGCTCTGGCTGCCTTCTGTCCGGCACCCATAGCTTCAATTACTGTGGCAGAGCCTGTAACGGCGTCACCGCCTGCCCATATATTGTGAACTGATGTTTTCATATTTTCATCAACAACAAAACCGCCGCGTCTGTTTACTTCAATACCCATAATGCTGTTTTTCAGCAGAGGATTAGGGCTTGTACCTATTGCCATAATCACACCGTCCACATCCATAAGGTATTCGCTGCCTTCAACAGCCTTTACACCGCGTCTGCCGGATACATCAGGTTCTGTCAGTTCCATTTTTATACATTCAATCTGCTTTACAAAACCGTTTTCATCGCCGATGATTCTTACCGGATTGTTAAGTGTAAGGAAATTGATGCCCTCTTCCATAGCGTGATGGATTTCCTCTTTTCTTGCAGGCATCTGTTCAACGCCACGGCGATAAACAATGCTTACCTCACTGCCCATACGTTTGGCAACACGCGCTGCGTCCATTGCAACATTGCCGCCGCCTACAACCACAACTTTTTCAAGCTGTGGAGCCGGTGTGTCCTTGTTGTCTTTGTAGCATTCCATAAGGTTTGCTCGTGTAAGGAATTCATTTGCTGAAAATACACCTGCAAAGCCTTCACCTTCAATGTTCATAAATGATGGCAGGCCTGCACCGCTACCGATAAAGAAAGCTGTAAAGCCCATTTCTTCCAGCTGTGGGATAGTAACGGTTTTGCCAACAATAACGTCTGTGTGTATTTTTACACCCAGTTTTTGAAGATTGTCCACTTCATATCTTACGATTTCTTTAGGCAGACGGAATTCAGGTATACCATAGCTTAATACACCGCCGGCTTTATTGAGAGATTCAAAAATCTCTACCTGTATACCCTCCTGTGCCAAAACACCTGCACAGGTAAGACCTGCAGGACCTGCACCGATAACGGCAACCTTGGCTTCTCTGATTTCAGATGGCTTTTCTTCTGTTTCTATGCCATTTTCCCTTGCCCAGTCAGCACAGAATCTTTCCAGGCGGCCTATACCTACACTTTCATTTTTCAGACCGCGTATACACTGTTTTTCACACTGATTTTCCTGAGGGCATACTCGGCCACATACTGCAGGGAGAAAATTCTTTTCTTTGATTTTTCTGTAAGCTGCTGCTATGTCACCGTCTTTTATGTAAGATATAAAATCAGGAATATCTACATTTACCGGGCAACCGGACATACACGGCTTATTTTTACAATTGATACATCTGTTTGCTTCGTTGATTGCGTCTTCCAGTGTATAGCCAAGACTTACTTCTGAAAAATTCTTATTTCTTACATCTGCATCCTGATGTGGCATAGGTGTTTTGAATTCCTGTTTGTTATACATTTTCAGCACCTCCATACATTCTGCAGATATGTTCTTTAGCCGCAGTTTCCTGTTTTTTATACATATTGTTCCTTATCATAAGTTCGCGGAAATCAACCTGATGTCCATCAAAGTCAGGACCATCCACACAGGCAAATTTTACCTGGCCGCCAACTTTTACCCTGCAGCCACCACACATACCTGTGCCATCTATCATAATAGGATTAAGACTTACTATTGTTTTTATTCCATATTCCTTTGTTATTTCACTTACTGCTTTCATCATGGGAATCGGACCAATTGCTATAACACAGTCATATTTTTTGCCGTTTTCAATGTTTTCTTTCAGCACATTGGTAACAAAGCCTTTTACACCATAACTGCCGTCATCGGTGCATACAGTGCAGTTTGAAGAGTTGGCTTTCATTTCATCTTCAAGAATAACAATATCTTTATTTCTGAAACCTGCTATTACATCCACCTGTGCACCGTGGTTTTTCAGCCATTTTGCCTGTGGAAGCGCAATGGCACAGCCTACACCGCCACCTATTACACAGGCATTTTCAATGTTTTCCAGCTCTGTTGCAGCGCCAAGAGGACCTGCAAAATGTGCAATTTCTTCGCCTGCATTTTTATGACTTAATTTTATAGTTGAAGCACCTATCGCCTGAAAAACAATAGTTACTTCACCTTTTTCTCTGTCAAAATCAGCTATTGTCAGTGGAATTCTTTCACTGTCTTCATCTGTCATAACCATTACAAACTGACCGGGCATAATATTCTGTGCAACCATAGGTGCTTTGATTGTCATGGAATATGTGCTTTCATTCAGCTGTTTCTTTTCAATAATCCTAAACACAGTAATCTCCTTAAATAATTCATATAGCTTTATTATATATCATAATTCTATCATCTGCAATTTATATTTTCTGTGACAAGAACACAAAAAACAGCAGATATACCGTAGTATACCTGCTGTAAATAATTCAATTATGAAAATCAGATATTTTCAAGAACTTTTTTAACGATTGTTTCAGCATTAAGGCCGAAAACATCCAGCAGTTCAGCTGCAGGACCGGATTTACCGAATGTGTCCATAACTGCAACAGGAACAACTTTGCATGGGTGTTTAGCGGATGTAACTTCTGTTACAGCGCTGTACAGACCGCCGATAACACTGTGTTCTTCACAAGTTACGATAAAGTCTGTTTCAGCAGCAGCTTTGAGAATGATTTCTTCATCAATTGGTTTGATTGTATGAATGTTGATAACTCTTGTGCTGATGCCTTTTTCTTCC